>PMSZ01000354.1 GCA_003168235.1 Acidobacteriaceae bacterium | reverse complement strand
CGCGAATGGTATCGCGACCGCGAACGCTGTGTTTTCTGCGACATTCTGAGCCAGGAAATTCGCCAGACCAAACGCATGGTGGAAAGCGTCGGGGACTACTATGCTTTTTGTCCTTATGCGTCACGGGTGCCGTACGAAGTGTGGCTGATGCCGAGGACTCACAATCATCAGTTCGAAGGGCGGCTCGCGGGAGAAAACCGGCGCAATCTGGCCAGCCTGCTGGGCCGGACGCTGCGAAGATTGTTACAGGTTTCGGAAAGCTACCACATGGTGCTGCATACGTCGCCGAATACGCTGCAAACCAAGGGCGAACTGAGCGACTATTGGCGCACGATTGCGGGAGATTATCACTGGCACATCGAAATTCTGCCCATCATTGAGGCCAAGGCGCGGTCCTACACCTTCAAGGAAATTTACTATTCTCCGGTCACCTCCGAGACGGCCGTAAAGCGCTTGCGGGCGGCAAAGATCTGAAGCGAAAGATCTAACGATTGTCGTGTTGATGACGGGACGTTGGCGTTCTTTGCATTAAGCTGCAACAAACGACCAGCGACGAACGACTAGAGACTAGCGACCGCCCCATGACCATCCGCCGCCTCAAGACCTACACCGGATCGCAAGGCTACGTCTATCAGTACTACTTCGTAGGAAAACGGGCCGTTCCGTCATCAGACGCGCACGAGTCTGCCCGCGAGTACATCTTCGACGTCACTTCCGACCGCAAGGTGACTTACGCCGTCAGCATCCTTCTGCCGGAAGCAGTCGTGACCGGCTGGGCGGAATCTCACGGACGATCTCTTTCCGATTCCGAACAGTATGCCGCCGTCAAGATGCGTTTGTTCCGCGCCTTCGACGAACTGGAACAGATTCAAGCCGACGGTCGCCAGTTGGCGATTGACTTGCAAGCTCTGGAGGAATCGCTGGCATCGTTGGGAGTCCAATAGCCGCTGTGGTCCCCTCCCTTTCTTGCCATCAGCCTCGTCCGGCAAACTATAATCACCCAGGCGGGGAGAACCGGTCACCCAATGCCGGAAGCAACCGCGAAATAGAAAACCGAATGATGCCCCTAATATGGCTGCGCGTTGCCCTGGTTTGCTACGCTGCGGGATTGTTGTACGCGCTGGTCGCCTTCACCCGCACCTCCGAACGGCTCACCAAAGTCGTGCTCCATTCTTCGTACCTCGGAATGGTGTTTCATCTGGTTTCGCTGACCGAGTCCGCCGTGCAATCCGGCCAACTCGCGACAGTCTCGATTCACAACTCCGAGTCTCTCCTGGCTTTCCTGATCATGGTTGTCTTCATGCTTGCCTATCTGATCTACAAGACGACCACTCCGGGCATTGTAATTTTCCCGCTCGTGTTTCTCCTGACCTTTATCGCGGCCACTGGTCAGCAACCACTCGTATTTGCCTCGGTTGCCGTAAAACACGGGTGGCTGGCTGTACACGTGCTGATGATCTTCACCGGATACGCGGCCCTGTTTCTCAGCTTTGGAGCGAGTATTCTCTATCTGCTGCAAGAGCGAGCGCTGAAATCGAAGAGTGCCAGCGGACTGTTTGCGCGGCTGCCTTCGCTTCAAGTAATCGACGACATCGGCTACCGCTCGCTCATGGTCGGATTTCCTTTCATGACGCTCGGATTGATCGCCGGTTCGGTAGTGGCCGAAGCCACCTATGGACGCATTGATTTTCTCGACCCGAAGATTTTGCTTTCCGTGCTGATGTGGGCGGTATATCTGCTCATGGTCTTCACCCGCCTGAATGCGGGTTGGCGCGGACGCCGCGCCGCCATGCTCGCCAGCGCCGCCTTCGTGACCGCGATCGTCGCCTGGATCGCCAATTACTTCAGCGCAATGCATAGGTTTATAGCCTCATGAGATTCCAGCTCATTGGCGTCAACCACAAGACCGCGCCCGTCGAGGTGCGGGAGCGTCTGGCGATTCCCGAATCACGCTTGCCGGAAGCCTGCAAGAGGTTGTCCGAGCATCCGGCCGTTGCCGAGGGCATGATCGTTTCAACCTGCAATCGCGTGGAGTTTATCGCGAACATGAAGAACGGAAACGGCGACCTGCGCGAGTTTTTGCGCGAGTACTTCGAAACCGATCTCAATCAGTTGGAAACGCATCTTTACGAATTTCGGGAAGACGAGGCCGTCCGCCACATCTTTCGCGTTGCTGCCAGTCTCGACTCCATGGTCGTCGGCGAGTCGCAAATACTGGGGCAGGTGAAGGAAGCTTACGCCACGGCCCGCGCAGTTGGAGCCATACGGGCGCAGCTCGATCAGCTGCTCACCAGGGCGTTTGCCGTGGCCAAACGCGTGCGCACCGAGACGGCCATCGGTTCCTCGTCGGTCTCGGTCGCTTCGGTGGCCGTCGAATTGGCCAAGAAAATCTTCGGTACTCTGAACGGCAAGAGCGTCTATCTGGTGGGTGCGGGAAAGATGAGCGAACTGGCGGCGCGGCATCTGCTGGCCCACGGCGCTACTTCGCTGTTTGTCGCCAATCGCACCTATGACCGCGCCATCCGGCTGGCCCAGCAATTTGACGGACAAGCCATCGAATTCAGCCGGATTTATGACACCTGCGACCGTGCCGACATCGTCATTACCTCGACCGGCTCGCCCCACTTTGTCTTCAAACGCGAACACGGGGAAAAGCTCATGGCGCTGCGCAAGAACAAGCCCATGTTCTTCATCGACATCGCCGTCCCACGCGATGTTGACCCCGAGATGAACAAGGTCGATGGCTTGTTCGTCTACGATATCGACGATCTGCAGCAGGCGGTGACCTCGCATGTTGCCGACCGCAAGAAAGAAGCCGAGAAGGCGGAGGCCATCGTCGCCGGCGAGGTGGAAAAATTCCACGCTCGCATCCAAACGCTCGACGTCGCGCCTACCATCGTCAGCCTGCAGGAACACTTGGAGACGATTCGCCAGGCTGAAATTGATCGCGTTCGCGGGCGCTTGGGCCCAATGACGGCTGAACAGGAAATGGCCGTCGATGCGCTCACGCGCGGCATCGTCAACAAAATCATGCATACTCCGATTAGCACGCTCAAGACCGCGGCGCGCGACCCGGAATCGACGACGGTGATCGACCTGGTGCGGCGCCTCTTCAATTTGCATGACAACCTGCGCGACAACTTGCACGACAATTCGCCCAATGAAGAACGTAAAGCGGCAGCCGCGCAATCCGACCGCGAGCACGTGGCGAAGAAAAGCTCGGGCCGAGGAACGGAAAGAGGATCGGAAAGAGGAACGGAAAGAGGGCCGCGAAACTGATGGCCCACCTGCGCATCGGTTCCCGTGGTTCGCAACTCGCTCTCTGGCAGGCCCATCACATTTCCGATCTGTTGCGCGCTCGCGGCAACACCGTGGAGCTTGAGATCATCAAGACCACCGGCGACAAAATCACCGACGTAGCGCTCGCGAAAGTCGGCACGAAGGGCATGTTCACCAAGGAAATCGAAGAAGCCCTCCTCGAGAAACGCGTCGACCTTGCCGTGCACAGCCTCAAAGACTTGCCGACAGATCTCGCTTCCGATTTCGAGATTGCTGCCATTACCACGCGCGAAGATCCGCGTGACGTTTTCTGTTCCGTAACTTTTGCCGATATCGAATCCCTGCCGCAGGGCGCAAACATGGGCACAGGCAGCCTCCGGCGTCAGGCGCAGTTGAAAGCAATTCGTCCCGATCTCACGATTCATCCGCTGCGTGGCAACGTAGATACGCGCCTGCGCAAGTTGGAAGCGGGCGACTATGACGCCATTATTCTTGCGGCTGCCGGCCTGAACCGGCTGGGAAAGACAGAGCTGGTAAGGCAAGTGATCCCGGCGGAAGTCATGACGCCCGCCGCAGGACAAGGCGCGCTCGCTATTGAGATTCGCAGTGGCGATCGTGCTACCCGGGCGCTGCTCGCCTTTCTCGACGATGCAGCCGCTCGTGCCACGACATCCTGCGAGCGTGCGTTGCTCAACAAACTCGGCGGTGGCTGCCAGGTCCCAATTGGGGCCTTTGCGGAACTCAACGGAAGCCGTATCGGCTTGAATGCGCTGGTCGCGCGTCCCGACGGAACCAAAGTCTTGCGCGAAACTCGTGATGGCGACGATCCCATAAGTCTGGGCGAGGAGGTGGGCGAAACTCTACTTCGCCGAGGCGGCGATGTTATTCTCGAAGAAGTTTACGGTGAAGGATTCGCCCTGCCGCAACAACCCTAAGGCAGGTGTCAGGTCTCAGGTCTTAGGTCTTAGGCTCTTCCTGACACCAGAACTGAGCCGCACAACTAAGTGCTGACACCGTGACCTAAGACCTAAGACCTGAGACCTAAGACCTAAGACCTGATTCATGACTCCTAACGAAAACCATCCCCTCGCCGGAACCCGGATTCTCGTCGGACGCGCTCGCCATCAGGCCGGAAGCCTTTCCGCGAGTTTGCGCAGCCTTGGAGCGGCGGTCATCGAGATTCCTTTTATCGAGATCCGCAAGCCGCGCTCGTGCCAACCGCTCGATGCCGCGCTCCGGGACGTCAAGGCTTATGACTGGCTCATTCTCACCAGCGCCAATGGTGTCGAGGCGATGTGGGAGCGCATCCAGAAGCTTCGCATCACGCGGCGTACCCTCAAGCATCTGCAGATCGCAGCCATCGGACCCGCGACCAAGAAGGCGATCGTGAAGCATGGCCTGAAGGTCAAAATGGTCCCCGAAGAATTCGTTGCCGAGTCGGTGGTCAAAGGACTGCAAGATAAGGTCAAGGACAAACGCGTCCTACTCATACGCGCCAAGGTGGCCCGCGATGTGATCCCGGAAGAGCTACGCGCCGCGGGAGCCCACGTTGATGTAGTCGAAGCCTACGAAACCGTGGTTCCGGAAAAATCGCGTCTTCGCCTGCGCGCGCTCATGAGAAATGCGGAGCGCCGCCCGCACATCGTCACCTTTACTAGTTCATCGACCGCGAAGAATTTCGTCGAACTGCTGGGCAACTTCAATGCCGGACCGCCGCGCTGGCTAAAGCAGATCCAGTTGGCGTCGATTGGTCCCGTAACTTCCGCAACCCTGCGCGAATTGCAACTTTCAGTCGCAATCGAAGCCCGCGAATTCACGATGGGTGGATTGATTCGTGCGATCGTGCTGGCACGCTATGCGGAGAGACCAGCGTAGCGCTGCTCCATTTCGCCGCTACTCTTTGTTGCTTTTCCCGCGTTACTCTTCCTGCGGCTTTGAAATTCCCATTTGCGGGTCAATCGCGTTCAGGAAGGTCTGCATGCGGGCTTTGGTATCGGAAGGCATGCCGGTGAACTCGATGCCATTGCCCACCCCAGGATCGCACGTGCGGACGACCGCCGTGACTTTGACGTGTTCCGAATCGAGCCAGAAATCCACCCGCAGCACCGTGCCCACCGGCAACGGCTGCATACTCTCGACATAGCATCCATTGCCGCTCACATCCGTCGCATTAATGCGCAGCGGCGCGTTGACGCGCTCATCGCGAATTTCCAGCGGAAGCGAGATTTTGTGCCGGTAAAACCGCCGGCGATTGGCATCGGAAATCGTAATCGTGCCGCCATCGAGCGGCAGGTGTTCTTTCCACGGACACTCCTGGGCCGCGACCAGCTTCACTCCAGCCTGGTTCTTCTTAACCGGGCCCGTGTTCACCACCCAGATCACGGCGCAGCGAACTTTTTTTTCGTCGAACTGCAACCCAATTACATCTCCCACCTTGAGTTCGCTCTCGACTCCCGCAATCAGCGCGCCCTCCGAACTGATGTTCTGCGCGCGCGCGGACTGCGAAAACGGCCGTCCATCGGAGTTCAGGCCCCAGATGCGCACAGGCAAATCGACAGTTAGACGAGGCTCGGGTTGTTGAGTGGGCATGCCTTGTTCTCGAATCCTTTTCTGCGATGATACCAGCCGTTGCTAAGCGGTGGTAGTTACAAGCGTGCTCACACCGTAACGACCGGAGCACAACTTTCGGCACCTGCCAGGGTATTCAGGAGAGTACTCAGGCAAGATTTTCCGCGAATTCCCGATAGCCAATGAGCGTGATCTTCTGCTCTTCCAGGAACTGCCGCAATTCGGGGGAAGTCAGCAATCCCCGCTCCTCATCGCGAGAATCCAGCAATCGCGTGCCCGCTCCCCGCAGTTCCGCGTCGCTGTATCCCGGATGGCAAACCCACTCCCAAGTCCCCTCCGGCAGACTGGCGAGCGTCTGGCGCAGCAGGGAACTATAACCGGAACTTTCAACCGTACCGGTCTCAATCACTCCCACCACGCCGTCGGGCGCAAGCACACCGGCCCGCTTGACGCGGTCGCGAAAATGCCGGGAGAAAGTCTGCAGCATGCGCGTCTGCCCATAACGCTTCCACAGATGGCGTTTGCCTTTGTACTGCTTCGCCGGCATTGCCTTCACCGGAACAAACGGATTGCGGATGGCGCGGACTCCGCAAATCCGTGCCGCCCTCAACAACGCCACCAGAATCTCGGGAAACACGTGGGCGTGTTTGTGCGTGTCGAGGTGCGTTACTTGAATTCCGGACGATTGAATTTTTCTGATTTGCGCCGTAATCTCCGTCACCAGTTGATCGCGATCGAATCCTCCCAGCGTGGCGCGCGCTGCGAAGGCCGATAGGCTGGAATAGAATTTCTCCGGCTCCGCCGAGCGAATCGCCACCAGGGTATCGAGGATTGCTGGCGGCGATACCGGCGTTCCATCCACCAGCACGACGTGGCATCCCACAGAAAGGCTGGGCGCGGTCCGTGCCGCCGTCACCGCGTCATCGAAAGCGCCGCCATTGGCCATCAATGTCGCCGACGATACGACCCCATCCGTGTTGGTTTCGACGATGGCGCGATTCACTCCAACCGTGAGACCAAAATCATCGGCGTTAACGATCAGCCTGCGCACCGGAAAAGTGTAGCAGCCCGCGTGCGACTTTGACGGACGCTGCTCTCAACATTAGTAGTAATCTCAGCGCCCGTTGGTTTGACCGCCAAGCGCACCGTCCAGTATTCTCAGCATGAGTTCTTTAGAACGTGGTTCTCCGCCGTACAGACCCGCCGTCGTTCGCATCCGCGCTTTGGATTCGGCACCCCGCGGGCGGTTAGCTCAGCTGGTTAGAGCGCCTGCCTTACAAGCAGGAGGTCGCAGGTTCGAGTCCTGCACTGCCCACCACTTATCTTCCGCTTATCACCCGGCAAAAATAAAAGGGCGCGGAATCTGTCCGCGCCCTCAAGTAAATCGCCCAGCCAGCAACGATTCTTAATTCACCGTCAGCGAGATGGCCGACGAAGTGTTTACCGTCGGTCCCTCGGTCGCAGTCACGGTGATGCCGGGATACGTCCCCGGAACCGTCGTCGGTGTGATGTTCACCACCGCCGTTGCGGTCTTGGTCGTGTCGGCCTGAGAGGTCGCCATGATCGTCGCCGTCGTCGGCAGCCCGCTAGCGATCGTTGGAGCCGTGTACACTCCACCCGCGCTGATCGTGCCTCCGTTCGTCGTAGTCACTGCCCAGGTTACGGCTGAATTGTTGGTGTTAGTGACCGTGGCCGTAAAGGTCGCCGTTTGCGGCGGCCAGCTGTCGGCCGCGTCATTCGGATACAGCGTCACCGCCGAAGGACTTACAGTGATGGTAATCGGCGGCGTGCTGCTGCCGCCTCCGCAGGCGATCAGAAGTCCCAGGAGCAGCAGAGAAACTCCCAACCCTGCCCACGCCGAGTGCCTCCAGAATTTGCGTCCCGCAAAGCCGGCGGCAACAATGCCGGCCAGCGGCAACGCGAATGGCAGCACCGGAGAGCGATTGTCGGCTCGACGTCGAATGCCGCCTTGTACGTCGGCGTTCGGACCCGTCGTCTGAATGGTTAGCGTCACCTGCGTCGCCCCTGCGCCCGCTGCGATCTGCGTCGGACTGAAGCCGCAGCTGGTCGCCGCCGGAAGGCTACTGCCAGTGCAGGCGAAGGTCACAGCTTGGGCGAACGTTCCGCCCCCGGGCGTCAGGGTGAAAGTAGAGGTCGTGAATCCGCCAGAGAGCACCGCTGCCGGAGCGCTCGGCTCAGTCGAGAAGATAAAGGTCGGTGGATTGATGACCTGGCTCACGGTGTTCGACGTGCTGCCACCGTTGTTGGAATCTCCGGAATACACGGCGGTGATTGAGTCCGTGCCCACCGGCAGAGTGCTCGTGGTGATGGCCGCAGTCGCCTGCGTGCCATTCAGCGCAGTCAGAGTGACGGGGCTGCCAAAAATCACTCCGCCATTCTCAAAGGATACCGTGCCAGTGGGAACGTGCGTGCCGGTAGTCGTTACCTTGGCCGTGAAGGTCACCGATACGCCGTCGCCAGCCGGGTTCAGGCTCGAAGTGAGCGCGGTCGTCGTCGCGTCGCCATTGATAACCTGGATCAGCACCGACGACGTGCTACCCGCATTGTTGGAGTCTCCACCATACACAGCCGTAATCGAGTCCGACCCTGCAGGGAGCGAAGATGTCGTAAGAGTCGCCACCTGAGCCCCACCCACAGTTCCCAATGTCTCGGCGCCGAGAGATGTAGCTCCGTTATAGAACGTGACCGTGCCGGTAGGCGGATTGGATCCGGTCGTAGAAACAGTAGCGGTGAAAGTGACGCTAGCGCCGACACTCGCCGGATTCAAGCTGGAGACGAGGGTCGTGGTGGTGGACGATAGCTCAAGGTCGGCATAAGCGACCGCGAGTTTATCGGCATCGACCGAGCCGAGCCCGGTTACCAGGTTGTATCCCGTGGTGGGATCAGCGTTCGAAGCTTCCCAGCCGAAAACTCCGGCTG
>PMSZ01000220.1 GCA_003168235.1 Acidobacteriaceae bacterium | reverse complement strand
CGCGCAAACACCTTTCGTCGACGCAGCTACCAAGTTCAACCTCAACCAGTTCGGCGGCTCTCTCGGGGGACCGATTCAAAAAGACAAGACCTTTTTCTTCGGCGATTGGCAAGCCAAGATGCAGCGCAAGGGAGTTCCTTTTACCGGTTTTGTGCCGACTACGGCGATGGTGACGCCCGACGAGAATGGCAACTTCAACGAGACGTCGAATCCCTTTGGCACGCAGCTCATCAACCCTTACACCCCAGAACAGGTTCTTCCTGGCAGCAATGGCGTTCCCGTCCCCGTTCCCTTCCAGTGCGTCACCGCCACCGGCCTTCCCGAGACTCCAGTGAGCGGCAGTCAGCCGTACGTAGCGGGCGTTACGCAGAACTGCAATATCATGCCGGGCGGCCCGAACGGCGTGATCAACCCGCTAGGCGCGGAGGTGGCTCAGCTTTACCCGACTCCCACTCCCGGCATTCCGGCCGGTTCCGGCTTTAACTATGCCAATCTACCCACGCGTAGACTGAACGAAGGAACCGGCGACATCCGCGTTGATCATAATTTTTCCAACAACGATTCCGTTTTTGCGCGCTTCAGCTACGATCAGGCCACCAACTTCGTCCCCGGCGGATCGCCGACATGGTCGGAAGAGAATGCCTTTGGCAGCAACCAGCACATCGAAAACCATGGACGCAATCTGGCCGTGTCGGAAACACACGTCTTTTCGGCCACAACCATCAACCAGTTCAATGCCGGCTTTAACCGGATTTTCAACCACATCAACTCCTATGGCACCGGCACGTGCGAAGCGGCAACTTTGGGTATTCCGGGTGCCGACTTAGGAAGCCACTGTGACAGCATTACCGACTACCCGGCCAGTCTGAACCAATCGCCAAAAGACTGCATCAGTTGCGGCCTTACGTCGTTCCAGATGAGCAGCTATTTTTCTATCGGGGATCGCGGATACGCGCCTTACCAGGGCGGGACTAACGTTTACTCAGTGGGCGATACCATTGACCTCATCCGTGGCAAACACGATATCCGGATCGGTGCGGTGTATCGCGCCGAGGAAATGAATATTCGAAACAACGCGTTTCAGGATGGTTATATCGTCAACGTCGGCTCGGCAACCGGGGACAACATTGGCGATCTGCTGCTGGGGACCATGGGGGTTTTTGCGGCCCACGATCAAACGTTCCTTGGTGGTACTGTCGGCCGCCGTTATAAGCTGATTCGCCCCTTCGTGCAGGATGACTGGCGCGTAACGAAGAATCTGACCGTGAACCTTGGCATTGCCTGGGCCGGGGTGACGCCCGAGAGCGAAGTCGACAACCGGCAGGCAAACTTCGACATTCAAAACCTGATGTGGTACGTTCCGTCGGGCAGCCCAACCTTGAGCAGTTGCACTTCCTGCATCGCAACCGACGGCCATGTAGGCATTCAGTACGACAAGACCGCATTCGAGCCCCGCATCGGTCTGGCTTGGAAACCGCCGGGAGGCGACAAGACCGTCGTCCGCGCCGGCTATGCCATTCTCCACGATTCGTCCTGGGACCAGGGCGGACAAGGCCTCTGGCAGAACCCTCCGTACTATGCGGAAGTGGATCCTTGCACTTACTGTCTGACTTATGGCCAGGCGTACGGCTCCTTGTCGGGTGGCTTCCTTCTTCCGGCCGGAACCCCCTCTACCATTAACGTACCGGGCGGCGCAATTTACAACGCCCCCGTGAATCCGACGTTATATACCGGGACCATTCAGTCCATGAACCGGAATTTCAAGCAGGGCATGATCGAACAGTACAACCTCAACCTGGAGCGTCAGCTTCCCGAGAATATAGTGCTGACCGTTGGGTATGCCGGTTCCCGCAGTACGCACATTTTGGTGAGCCAGGTGAACGAAAATCTTAATCAGCCTTCCGCGTGTGGCGTAGTTTTAGGCTACACGCTGGGCTGCGGCCCGGAGTTCCCCTATGCAGAGCCGTATCAAACCGTTGCTGCCAACAATAGCGTTGGTTCTGCCCGCTATGACTCGCTTCAGGTAAAGGCTGAAACCAAGAGCGCACGCCACGGTCTTTACGCCCTGTTGGGCTATACCTGGTCACGTACGTTTGACTCCGGTTTCCCCGACGGCTTGGGCACCAACCCGGGCGCGATCTACTATCCTCTGCCCGGAACTCAGAAGCTGGATTGGGGTCTGTCCCAGCTCAATTTGAACGACAGCTTTACCGCCAGCATCCTCTATGAGCTGCCCTTCGGAAAAGGCAAGGCTTATGGCGGAGGGTGGAGCGGAATCCCCAACGCAATTCTGGGAAATTGGCAGACGAACCTCATTCTGAGGGCTACTTCCGGATTCCCGTTGTTCGTCGTGGACAGCACTAACCCATCAGGAACATTTTTCTCCTACAACGGGTTTACTTTTGACCGTCCTAACGAGGTGGGTAACCCCAACCAGCCAGGGCCGGTGGCGGCAAACCCAACGTGTAATGCACCCACGCAAGTTCACACCATATCGGCGTGGTTCAATCCGTGCGCCTTCGTGTCGGCTCCCGCCGGGGAACTTGGTACCAATGTGCGTGCCCCGCTTTATGGTCCGCGCTTCGTGAACGCCGACTTCTCCTTGATCAAGGATTTTCCGCTCACGTTCCGCGAGGGGATGGGCCTGCAATTCCAGGCGGAGTTCTTCAACCTCTTCAACCATCCGCAGTACTTCATGGGCGGTATCGGGGGTAGCGGACAACAGGACATAGGTTCGACATCCAGCTTCGGAGTCATCAACAACACCGTGAACAACCCGCGCCTAATTCAGTTCGCTCTGAAACTGAAATTCTAGCCGCGCTATTCCTGGGGCAGACTGTGTCACTTGCTCAGCCTGCCCCTTAGCTCCTTACATTAGTTCGAAACATTAGTTCGAACCCGAATTCTGCCCGCGCAGTGATATCACAAACTCCTGAATCTCCTGCTGCTTCTGCTCTTCTTTTTCTTTTGTTTTCTTTGTCAAATCGGTATGAAGCTGAAGTTCTGCTTGAGCCTTGGATTTCTCCCCGGTTCGCACATACGCTTGCGCCAGCCGATAGTGGGCCTCGGCGCGGGTCTCCTCTAAATCCGGACCGCTCAGCTCCTGTTCCGTCTCGACCGCACTTACTTCGATTGCCCGCCGGTACTCAGTAATCGCTTCCGCGAAATCTCCACGCTGCGAATAGAGAATGCCCAACTGTAGATGCGCGGCCGCGAGCTTCGGATCGAGCTGCTCCGCCTTCAGCAGCAGCTTCTCCACGCGTGCCGGATCTTCAGTAGTCTGCCTGCCATTTGCTGGTGCAAGGTCCACCGCACTTGCCGCTGGATTTGCAAGTTCCCGCTTCCACAGGCCGACGGCGTAATAGTAGTTGGCCAGGGCGTTGTCGGGATGAAGCTGCGCGAACCGCGCCAGCGCCTCTACCGCTCCTTCCAGCGGAGCGCCCTGCACGATCTGCATTTTGCCAAGAAACAAATACGGAGTTGGATTGTCGGGCGCGAGTTGGGATGCCTTCACCAGATCCTGTGCCGCTTGATCGTCAGCTCCCTGCGCATATTGCGCGACGCCGAGCGCCACCAGCATTCGCGCCGACTTCGGAAACAAGCGATTGCCTTTGGCGAAGACTTCCGCTGCCGGCTCCAGCGCGCGATGTGCCAGAAGCTCCGTTCCCCAATCGAACAGATTCCGCTCGCTGGGATCAAGCTCCGCTGCGCGCTGATACTCCCGCACCGCCTCCAAGGGATCGCCAAGCTTTTCTTCGACATCCCCCAGTTGCCGATGAAGCTGAGAATCGTCAGGATTGCTCGCCACCGCTGCGCGCAAAGAGCTTTCGGTTGCAGCGGCGCTTGAACGCTGTGCGATGCCCGCGTTCTTCTCCGGCTCGTTACTCAGCGAAGAGGTAGCTTTTACCAGCGCTTCGGTGGTCCGAAGCACGGTATCAGATCCGTGTCCTCCGGGATTCGCGGCCTGCGTCACGCCTGCAACCGTAAACTGTGGTTCGTCGAAAAATGCGGGAGCAGGAGCGTCAGAAGATTTAGCCGGAGATTTAACAAGAGGCTTAACAAGCATGAGCGTGAGATCAATCGTCCTCATCTCTTTCCGCGACAGGACCACACGACGGACGATGGCCGGGTCATATCCGCTCATTTCCGCGCGCAGGGTGTAGGCACCTGCTGGAAGCGACGCGAAGCGGTATGCTCCGGCAGAATCGGTGCGCGTAATGGCGGCTGGTACCGACGGAGGCCGCGCTTCCGTCGCAAGTTGTAAAGAGACAGTTGCGTTTGCCACCGGCCGGCCGCCGGAGTCGCGGACATATCCTTTCACAATCGCGCCGCCCGTCGGTTCTTGAATTTGCGCCCGGAGCGAACCATGCGCTACCGTCATTGCCACGATCATCGCCACGATCATCGCCACAACGCAGAGCGCGGCACAGGTTTTCCGGTTCATGCTTCCTACCAATCGGTAACAATAAGTTTTACAATGGCACGCTTTCCGTGCGATGGCTAAACTGATTTGTCGAGAACAAGGTCACGAGGTGCACGAATGAAGTTGGGTCGATTCCGCGCTCTTGCTGCGTTGGCAGCCGTAATTCTAACAAGTTGTCTTGCTTCCCAAGGGCAGCCATCCCACGAAAACAAGCGCAAGGTCATTATCGATCAGGACGCCGCCGGCCCCGCCGGTACCGATCAGCAATCGATTTTGCTGCTCATCCAGTCCCCGCAGACCGAGGTCCTTGGGATCACCGTGGTCACCGGCGATGCGTGGCTAACCGAAGAAGTCGCGCACACCCTGCGCATGCTCGAACTCATCGGACGAACCGACATCCCCGTCGTTCCGGGAGCCGAAAATCCTCTGGTCAGAACAAAACAGGACACCGAGCAGTGGGAAGAGCGGTACGGTTTTGTCGCATGGCTCGGCGCATGGACTCCGAAGTACTATCACGCACCGCGCGAACTCGGTGCGATGCCGGAGGGCATGCCCACGACCAAACCCGCCGACGAAGATGCCGCCCACTTTCTCGTGCGCATGGTGCGGAAATATCCGCATGAGATCACCATCTATGAAGGTGGACCAATGACGAACCTTGCGCTCGCCATTACGATCGACCCCGAATTTCCTCGCCTGGCGAAGGAGTTGGTGTTCATGGGTGGCAGTCTGAATCCCTATACCGCCGATCCCGAATTTGCCAACAATCCCCGCCATGAATTCAACCTCTGGTTTGATCCCGAAGCCGCCCGCATTACACTGCGCGCGCCGTGGAAGAAGATCGTCTGCACTCCGGTCGATGTTTCCGTGAAAACCGCGATGACCCAGGATCTGATCGACAAGATCAAGACGAGCAACTCGCCCGCCGCGCAATACATCGGCAAGTATGCGCGCCTGCGCGGTACGTACAACTATCTGTGGGACGAACTCGCCTCGGTAGCGTGGCTGGATCCAAGCCTGATCACGAAGAAAGAAATTCGCTATCTGAATGTGGATCTCGATCGTGGCGCTGGCTACGGCGATACCCTCAGCTGGTCAG
>PMSZ01000200.1 GCA_003168235.1 Acidobacteriaceae bacterium | reverse complement strand
TGCGGGTGAAGCTGGCGCTGGGACTATTTGAACATCCCTATGTCGAAGAAGGGCGCTCGGAGCAAGCGTTTTTCTTGCCTGAGAGTTTGGAACTGGCGCGCCGAGCCGCCGAACGATCTATCGTTTTACTTAAGAACGACCTGGTGAAGAATGCGCCGGGCGGCGGAGGGCATGCGTTGCTGCCGATATCGCCGCAAGTAAAGACGATTGCGTTGATTGGGCCGCTGGCCGACGATCAATCGCACCCTGAGCATCCGGAAGCTACGCTACGACCGAAGAATGGTGGCGTCTTATTTCCGGCGATGCTGGCCGAGCGTGTCGGGGAAAGCAACGTTTTACGTTTTAAGGGAGCGGGCATTCTCGATGGCACCGACGCAGAGATCGCGGAAGCGGTGGCCGGAGCCAAGCGCGCCGATCTCGTGATTCTGGCGCTGGGTGAATCTCCGGAGATGAGTGGTGAAGCGGCGTCGCGAGCGCATCTAGGACTGCCTGGGCGACAGCAGGAGTTGCTGGAGGCAGTTGTTGCGACCGGCAAACCGGTGGTACTGATTTTGTTGAGCGGGCGACCGCTGACACTACCATGGGCCTTTGAACATGTGCCGGCAGTGCTAGCGGCGTGGTTTCCTGGGACTGAGGGCTGCGCGGCGCTCACGCGGATCTTATATGGAGATGTAATCCCCAGCGGGAAGTTGGTTGTGAGCTGGCCGCGGAGCGTGGGACAGGAGCCTTTGTACTACAACGCTTTGAGCACAGGACGTCCGGCGGGAGAGGTAGATCTTACACATCCTCCGCACGACACCGAATCCAAATACATTTCGCGTTACATCGATGAGCAAAACACACCGCAGTTTCCGTTCGGATATGGGCTCTCGTACACGACGTTTGAATACGGGGCAACGAGGGTCAGCAAGGCGCAAGTCAGCGCTGCAGAACTCAACCGGGCGCTGGCGGCGGGGACGAAAGCGGCGGCATTGAATGTGGAGGCAACGGTCGCCAATACGGGCTCGCGCGCCGCTGAGGAAACGGTTCAGCTGTACGTGCGACTGGTGGGAACGAGCACGGCGCAACCTGTGCGGGCGCTGAAGGGATTCCAACATGTGATGTTGGCGGCGGGAGAAACGAAAACGGTAAGGTTTGAGCTGGCTTCTGAGGCGCTGGCGATTTGGAACGCGAGCAACCAATTCGCAGTCGAACCGGCGAAGGCGACGGTGTGGATTAGTCCGGATTCCGCACGGGGCACGGGGGCTCCGGTGACGGTGCTTCCTTAGGGATCGTGCGCACCTCGCAGTTTTAGCGATTCCCTCGTCAGGCTTTCGATTCGGAGTTCAGTACGAAATAAAAACTACTCGGACAAGAATCAAATGACCTACTCTCGCCGTTTTCTGTTAGTCGTTCTGCTCGTTTCCTCTTCGCTGGGAATTGCTGGCGGGCAGGTTTCGCAGGGTGTGGTCCCTCTTGACAAGATAATCGTGGATGCCAGCGCATCGGGAGAGCCATTTCCGCACTTCTGGGAGCAAATGTTCGGCTCGGGACGCGCAATTCTTACGCTGCGGGAGAGCTATCGCAGCGACCTTCGCGAAGTGAAGAAAATCACCGACTTCCGCTATGTGCGGTTCCACAACATTCTGCACGACGAGGTCGGCGTTTACGACGAAGATGAGCAGGGCAATCCGATTTACAACTTTTCGTATGTGGACCAGATCTATGACGGACTGTTGAACAATGGCGTGAGGCCTTTTGTCGAGATTAGCTTCATGCCGAGGAAGCTCGCGTTGCGGCAGGACGTACATCCATTCTGGTACAAGCAGATCGTTTCTCCGCCGAAGGATTACAAGAAGTGGGACGACTTGATGCGCGCTCTCGCGCAGCACCTGGTCGACCGCTACGGTATCGAGGAGGTGGCGCAGTGGTATTTCGAGGTCTGGAACGAGCCCAATATCGATTTTTGGTCGGGAGATCCGAAGCAGGCGACATACTTCGAGCTTTATGACCACACCGCGCTGGCGCTGAAATCGGTCAGCCCGAGTTTGCGCGTGGGCGGCCCTTCATCGTCGTCGGCGCACTGGGTCGATGATTTTCTGCGGCATACCGTGGCGGCGAATGTGCCAACTGATTTCATTTCCAGTCACGGTTATGGTGACGACACGGTCGAGGACCTGTTGGGCACGCATGAAAATATTCCGATGGACCAGCGCGTGTGCCGGGCAATAAGGAAAGTGCACGATCAGATTGCAGCGTCAGCGCGGCCGGGCGTTCCGCTGATGTGGACCGAGTGGAATGTGCCGTCGTTTGGGCGGTTACATGCGCGCGATACGGAGTATGTGGGCGCCGCGCTGGCCGACGACATTCAGCAGTGTGATGGCCTGGTGGACATGATGTCGTTCTGGACATTCAGCGATGTCTTCGAAGAAAACGGGCCCAAGCGCACTCCGTTTGATGGCGGATTCGGACTGATCGCGATGGGCGGAATCCGCAAGCCGAGCTACGCGGCGTTTGCTTTGCTGCATAAGCTTGGCGAGGTGCGAATTCCGGCGGAGACTCCGGGCATTCTGGCGACGAAGCGGCATGACGGCACGCTGGCGATCGTGGTGTGGAACCTCGTGGATCCGGACAAGGAAGGAAGTCCGCGTAAGGTCGAGCTTCAGATTCGCGGTATGGGGGCGGAGAGTCGCGTCCGAGTAAGCCGGGTTGACGCCGAACACGGAAATTCGCTGGCGGCGTATCGTGCCATGGGAAGTCCGCGATATCCGACGCGAGAACAAGTGGAGAAACTGAATCGGGCGGCGGAAATTCCGCCGGCTGAAACTCTGCGGTTGATGAGGGGCAGTATCGAGCTTGAACTGCCGGTCAACGGAGTGGCGTTGATTGAGGTGCCTCGAAAATAATGTTGCCGCTCGAGTCTATGGTGGCAAGAACGGAGAGCGCTCGATGAAAGAAGCGCGGATTCGATTTTATTTTCCAGCGGTCGGAGCAACTCGAAGCCGCTCGCTTCGGTCTTTTCCCATCTTGATTTTTGCTCTTTGCCTCGCCGGTCAGATGCTGGCGGTGGAAGCTCCACGGCGCTTCCCGCTCTCGCTCGAACCAGACGACGTGATTCCGACTGGCAACGAATGGATCGCACTGCCCACGATCCGAGCGTCAGACGGGGCGCTCGGCAGTTTCAACGTACTTTCGATGCGCGACCGCGGACTGCTGGAGGTCGCCGGCGCGGGCGGCACTCCTGCGTTGCAGCCTTATTTCAAGGTTGGCGGAAAACCACTCGCGTTTCGCAATCCGTCATGGGAGTTAATTGAATACTGGATTCCGACAGCGCATTTGTCGGCGGAGGGAGTGGAAGTCAGTCTTACGTACTGCGCTCCGGCGGGCTCACGGGCGGCATTCATTCACATGACGCTCACCAACCGGCGAGCGGAAGCGACGCCAGTGACGCTGGGTCTGAAGGCGTCGTGGGGCGCGCTGAACCGGGTCACGTATACGCCCGTCGAACTGCACGGGGAGCGGTCAGTGGCAGACGCGGTATGGATGGATTCGGGGGAAGTGTTCAGCTTCATCACGCACGATACGCAATTTGCCTGGGCGCTGGTGCATCCGGGATCGGTGGGACATGCGGCCGTGCCGCCGGTGGCGTTGGCTCCAACGGTGGACGCGCAGCGCGAGGTGACGGTGGCTCCGGGTGAAACGACCGAGGCGAATTTTGTGCTTGGCGTCGGGCTCGAGGAATTCAGCGCGCCGCACTCAGCAAAAGCGCTGCGGGAATTGATCAATCGCAGTGGCGCGGACGAAATCATTGCGGAGGCGGCGGCGTGGTGCCGCGCACGCACACGAACGACAGGCCAAGCGGACCTCGACATGCTGATGAATCGCAATCTTCTGTTTACGGCCTTGTATGCGTGGGGAAGGACGATTGATACGGAGCAGTTTGTTGGGGTCACTTCGCGCAGTCCGCGCTATTACGTGTCGGCCGCTTATTGGGACCGTGATGCGATGCTGTGGAGTTTTCCTGGCCTGCTCGACGTCGACAAATCGCTGGCGCGTGAGGCGCTGGAGTATGCGCTGACCACGCAGCTTCGGAATACCGGAATTCACAGCCGTTTTATTGACGGGGTCGTGCTGGAAGATGGCTTTGAGCTAGACGAGGGCGTGGCGCCGATTCTAGCAGTATCAGCATACATTCGGCGTACGGGCGACGATGCATTTCTTGTGGCCCACCGCGACGCTCTGGTAACGCTGCGCGAACTCTTGCTCAGCCGGTTCGATGCAGCAACAGGGATGTATTCGTCGCTGCAGGATTCACAAGATGAGTATCAGAAGCAGTCGTTCCTGATCTATGACAATGTTTTGAGCTGGCGAGCGCTGCTCGATCTCACGGACCTTTTCGACCGTCTGAAAGATCGCGGTACGGCGGCGGCGATGAAACAGCGCGCCGACGCGCTGCACAGCGCGATCATGAAATACGGAATCTCGGACCAGGCTCCGGGGGCGACGGGATCGATTTTCGCTTGTGCGACGGACGGGAAGACGCCGTTGTTTGTGGATGTTCCTCCGGGATCACTTTTGAGACTGCCGGCTTTGGGGTTTGTGGCAGAGGACGATCCGGTGTTCGTCCGCACTTATGAATGGCTGCATTCGAAGAATTACAAGTACTCTTATTTCGACCGCACGTACGGACTGCCGGGAAGTTATCGGTTGCCGATTACTACGTCATGGAGTGTGGCAGACCACTTGCTTCTGGCGCGGGGACGCGAACAGGCGCTGAAGATACTGCGGACGAGCACGTGGGATGCAGGCATCATTTCGGAGGGGCTTGATCCCGACTCGGCGGTGATGGATAGCGCGGGCGGGGCGTTCGCCACCGCGGCAGGCTATGTGGGGCATGCGATCTGCGAGAAGTTTTGCATAGACAAACAAGGCGGCGGGCAATAGAAGTGTGACCGGCAGAAGTCCACCCAAGTGAAGGCCTCGTTATGGAACGTGCTGCCGCGATGGTTCGAACCTTAAAGGCGAACGTCACGCGCGAGGAAGCGCTGCGGCATTTCACCGGAGGCGCGCGGGGCGTGGCGGCGGCTGTTTTGCGTGGCCGCGCTCGGTCGATGGCGGAGCTATACATCCCGTATCGCTTGTTTCGGGTGAAGATCCGCAATGGGGGTAGCGAAGAGAAGCGCGTTTACGCGCTGGATGCGGTCGAGGGCACGCTTGACCTGTTTGAATTCCTCGAAATGCCGGGTGAGCGGGAGTTAGTGACGGTTGAGAGCAGGAACGCGCTGTCGTCTTTATTGCCGGCGGAGCAGGCGCGTGAGCGGCTCATGGGCAAAGTGCGGCGGGTAGTTTTTTCGCGTGGATTCATGCGGCTGCGGGATTTGGAGATGGAAGCGACGGTTGCCGACGAGTTCCATGTGCCGTACTGGGTTTGTTTTCGCGGAGCGGGACAGGCGGTGAAGTTGGAAATTCTGGATGCGGTCAGGCGCAGACTGGAGGGCGGAAAGGTGCGAGAACTGGTCCAGCGCTGGCTGCAGGCTTCTTCAATGAGCAGTTCGACTGCCGAAGATCGGATTGAACAAGCGTGACTATTGGAGTCCACGAGCGCTTTGCTCCGGGATCGGCGGAGCTACCTTGGCAGATCGGCGAACGCAAACTACCTCAGCGGAAATAGATCCACAGACCGACGACGGTCGCTACCAATCCCAGGCTGAAAATTATGTTCATCGCCCGTTCCCGGCTCGTTTCTCGCGCTGGCTTGCGGGGCGGGGCTTGCAACGGGACCACATCCATTTTCTCGTCGACAGTGGCGAAGGTCAAGCCGGCTAGCTTATGGCGCGCGGGAGCGGGGGTCGCCAAACTCACGGCCGCTAACACAACCGAGCAGACGATGAACATGAAGATGGCGTAGTGAAGAAAATTCATCGTCACCAGCGTCTGCATGAGTCCGGTGAAGGCCGTGCCTTTGGCTGCGAAGATTTCTGCTACGAAGCGCACCAAGCCGAGGACGAATCCGGTAAGCAGCGACGAGATCGCGCCGGCTCCATTCAGCCGCGTCCAGAGAATGCCGAGAACGAAGCACGCTGCGATGGGCGGACTAATGTAGGCCTGTACGCTCTGCAGATAGATATAGAGCTGGCTGCTGATGAGATGGATGAACGGCACCCAAGCGAGTCCGAGGACGACCATGACACCGGTGGCGATGCGTCCGAAAAAAACCAGTTTTTTTTCGTCGGCGTCGGGGCGAAGTTTTTTGTAGAAATCGAGTGTGACCAGGGTTGAGGCAGAGTTGAAGACCGAGGCCATGCCTCCCATGAGCGCGGCCAGCAGTGCGGCGATCATGAGGCCGACGAGCCCTGTCGGCAGAAGATTAATGATGAGGGTGGGAAAAGCAATGTCGCCGTTCGTAACCTGGCCGGCGGCATTCATCTTGAACAGATCGCGATAGAGCGCGTAAGCAATGAGCCCGGGAACGACGAGCAGAAAGACGGGAAGAATTTTCAGAAACCCAGCGAAGATTGTGCCTGCCTTGGCGTGGCCCTCGTCGCGCGCGGAAAGCACGCGTTGCACGATCACCTGATCGGTGCACCAGTACCAGATACCGAGGATGGGCGCTCCGAAAAAGATGCCGGTCCAGGGAAAATTGGGGTCACTGACGGGCTTGATCATGTGAAAGTAGGCATCGGGCACAGCAGCGCGCAGACCGGCAAATCCGCCAACGCGGTGCAACCCGATGAAGGTGAGCGCGATAGCTCCGGTGAGCAGGACGAGCGTCTGCACCACTTCGGTATAGATGACGGCTGACAAGCCGCCAGCGATTGTATAAACGCCGGTTGCGATGACGAGAATGATGGCGGCCTCCATCGGACTCCAACCGACGACGCGCTCGAGCACGATGGCTGCGGCCCAGAGGTGGACGGAAATTTTCGTAAGGATGTAGGCGACGATCGAAATGCTGGCGAGATAAACGGCGCACTGGCGGTTAAAGCGGCGCTCCAGAAATTCGGGCATGGTGAACACGTTGGAGCGCAGGTAGAAGGGGACGAAAACCCATCCGAGGACGAGGAGGATGAGGCAGGCGAGCCACTCGAAGTGGCCGACAGCGAGGCCGGTGCTGGCGCCGGAGCCGGCGAGCCCGATGAAATGCTCGGTGGAAATGTTCGACACAAACAGAGAGGCGCCGATGGCAAACCATCCGATGTCGCGGCTAGCGAGAAAATAATCGGTGGAGCTGCGTTCTTTGCGGGCGAAATAAAAGCCGATGGCAAAGACGATCAGGAAATACAACCCAATGATGACGAGGTCAACGGTAGCGAGAGTGCGGTGGGTGACGGTGGCAAGATGATTCATTCTCTATCCGGCTTCAGTGTCGTTTGCGGCACGGCTGCGCGGCCCATCATAATGCCCCGATCACTTTGGCGAAAGCGAAAACCGTTCGCGATACGGGGCAGTAAGGTTTGGCAGTGAGTTCCTCCGCCGTTGTTCCTTTAATGACGCGCGTGGGGTATCCTCAAAGTTCCAGCACGCTCAAGGGACATTTTTCTTTGCATGCCTAGCCCTCAGGCCGAGTTGTCCGCAGCTTCTTCGCAACGCAGGTTGGTCTTTACGGGCCAGCTTGCCTTTTTGCCGACTGGCGTGCTCACCACGTTGCTGGGGCCGATGCTCCCGATCCTGATTGCACACTGGACGATGAACGATACGCAAGCCGGGAATCTGTTTCTGGTGCAATTCCTGGCGATGCTCGGGGGCGTGCAACTGTCGGGAGTGCTGCTGACGCGCTGGGGATTCCGGCCCGCGTTTCTGTTGGGACTGCTGCTGATGGCTTGTGGCGTAACTAGTTTTTATATGGGATCGTTGCCGTTGGGGCTCGTTTCGGTGGCAACGTACGGTCTGGGACTGGGGTTGATAATTCCAACTGATAATCTTCTGATTGCCGAAGTCAGCACGGGAACAGGTCTGGGGTCGCGCGCCGGCGCAGTGAGCCTGCTGAATTTTTGTTGGGGCGTGGGCGCGGTGTTTTGTTCGCTGATGGTGGCCTGGACCGAAGCGCACAAGTTGCTGCCAGTTTTCTTTGGATCGGTAGCGCTCGCCCTTCTGCTGCTGGCGTTCGCCATGCGCAATCTACCTTTTCCTGCGGCGGAAACGTCCACGGAGTGGGCGGGTTCGTCTTCATTTTGGGAGATGGCAAAGAGTCCGACGATCTGGCTTTTCGCGGCTGTTTTTTTTCTTTATCCGGGGACGGAAACGGCCGTTGGTGGATGGATCGGCTCGTATGTTTCGCGGCTGGGGCCGCGTGGGGCTGCACTGGCGTCGATGATGCCAGCGTTTTTCTGGTCGGCACTGACGCTGGGCAGAGCGTTGGGGACTGCGTTCCTGCGCCACTTTTCGGAGGACCGCGTCTTGCGCACGGGTTATGCGGCGGGGGCAGCGGGGATCGGGCTGATGCTATGGGCTCCGACGCTTGAAGCCGTGATTAGCGGCGCGCTGATTACGGGGCTAAGTTTCGCGACTTTGTATCCGATCACGGTGGCACGGCTTTCGCAGCGCTTTGGCGTGGCCGCGCGGAGCATTGGCCCGGTCATGTTTTCGCTGGCGGCGGTCGGACCGGCAGTGATCCCGTGGATGGTGGGGGTGATTTCACATGCCACAGGGAGTTTGCGGGCTGCGCTTCTGTTGCCGCTGGGAGCGACGGTGGCCCTATTTTTTATTTCTCTGGTTGAGTCGTGACGCTGGTTTTTTCGCCTGCCTTTATGCTCTCCGAAAAGGAAACGACATGCCTCTTACAAGAATCGATACCGTGGCTGCTTTGGTCGTGATTGATCTGCAAAAAGGGATTGTCGGATTGCCGACTGTACATCCTGCGAGCGAGATCATTGAGCAATCCGCCCGACTGGCGCGTGCTTTCCGCGAGCGAAGTCTGCCGGTGGTTCTAGTCAACGTGACGGGGAGGGCGCCAGGCCGCGTCGATGCGGTGCGGCCCAAGTTTGCTTTTCCTCCGGATTGGACTGAGCTTGTTCCTGAGTTGGGGCAACATCCCGGCGATCTCACTATTAGCAAACAACGAGTGGGCGCATTTCTCGCCACATCGCTGGATGATGAATTGCGACGACGGGGAGTGAGTCAGATCTTCCTGACGGGTGTTGCGACGAGTGCCGGCGTGGAAGCGACCGCGCGCAGTGCCTACGATCTGGGCTACAACGTGGTTCTGGTCGTGGATGCGATGACGGACCGGGATGCCGACGCGCATCGTCATAGCATCGAGAAGATTTTTCCTCGGATCGGTGAGACGGAAACAACCGAGAACGTGCTAAAGGCGATCTCACAGTGACGTTGCCGAACTGCAGAAGGCCGAAACCAGTGTAGTAAGCCGCGGGAGATTTCTTGGAGTCTATTGCAGCGTCACGGTGATGGGAGTCGAGGTTGTGCTTCCGTAGACTGAGTTCCCCGAGTAAACCGCCGTTAACGCGTTGGCACCGGGGCTGAGTTGCGAAGCGCTAAGAGGTATGGTCGCTGCCGATTCGGTGGCGCTTACTGGTAGCAACGTTGCTGTGCCCAGAGTGGCCGAACCCAGCATGAAACTGATCGTGCCGCTCGGGACTCCTCCGCCGCCGGGATTGGCGCAGACTGCGGCGGTCAGAGTAGTGGACTGAACGGGCTGAAGAGAATACATCCCTGCGGAAAGGGTCGCGGTCAACGAATTGGCGACCCCGGTGGATTCGTAGGCGCCGATGTCAATGCTCGAACCGTTGGTGCGAGGATTTCCGAGGAAGTCGGTGCTGCCATAGATGGAGCCGGGAGAACCGCCATTGGGATCGCACCAGCCAATGTCGCACAAAAGGATGGTGCTGCCGGAGCCGACCGCCGGCGAAGAAGGAACAGTTTCAAAGTTCGGCGGTATAGCCGCGAGATCCACGAACATGGGATCAGCATTCAGAGAATTTCTGTCTTCCCGGCTCGACGTTTGCCAGTCTAAAAAGCTCGTGTAGGTATTAACGTCACCCCACCAGATTGAGGTTCCTTCGACATATCCGGCGGCCGAGTTGTAAAGGTTCCAATTGAGTGTTGCTGGCGGAGCGGGATAGGCGGGCGAAAAGGGGGCATAACTAAAGATCCAGGTGTTGTATGCGCCGGCGTAGACAATGTTGTTTTCGTAGATGTTTCCTTGAGCGCTGCCCACCTGGTACTGAATTTGGAATTCGCCGGTTGAGCCGCCTTCAGATGCGCTGCCCGGTTGGGTAGCGTTGTTGTACAAAGAATTGTTGACGAAGACGTCGTGGTAACTGCTGCCTCCTCCATTGCTCTGGCCGCCCGCTTTGGACGCGGCCGCGTAACCGCCGATCGAGTTACCACACGCGTTCGACTTGTAGAATATGTTGTTGCGCACCGTAACATA
>PMSZ01000154.1:1878-3441 GCA_003168235.1 Acidobacteriaceae bacterium | reverse complement strand
CGAGATGCCGAACTCCGCGCCGCTGTGCATCCCCGCATCCACTCCCATCGCCTCGCAGATCTGTCCCGCGAGCTTGGCGCGATGAATGCCTCCATACCAGTGTGGGTCGAGCAGCACCACGTCGAGCACGTCTGACATGATGGCGGGCGCGAGATCCTCAAAAGCAAACACCGTCATATTCGATGCCAACGTCACCCAGGGTGCTTTCGCGTTCACCCGCTTCATCGCCCGCATGCCCCAGACTGGATCTTCCAGATACTCGACGTTGAAGTCATGCAGACGGCGGGCAACATCGATGGCCGTGGTCACGGTCCAGACGGCGTTCGGATCGAGCCGGATGCGGTGCTTTGGGAACGCCTCGCGCAGCGCAATGAAAGTTTCGATCTCTTCATCCGGAGGAAGCACCCCATTTTTGTATTTCAGTGTTTTAAAGCCGTACTTGCTGACCACCTCTTCGGCAAACTCGACCATCTGCCGGATGTTCGATACTTCGCCAGCGCCGTCGTCATTTGCGTAGCGATAGAAAAGATAGGCGGAGAAGGGAACCTCGTTGCGGATTCGTCCGCCGAGAAGGTCGCATACCGGCCGCTTCAATGCCTTCCCTTGAATATCAAGAATCGCGAACTCAAGTCCGGCGAACCCAAGGGTGAAGCCGAAAAGCTTTTCCGAACTCGGCGCCGCCAGCTTCCAGCGAATTCGTTCAAGGTTCATGGGATCTTCGCCGATCAGCAACGGTTTCAAATCCGCGAGTTGACCGGCGCGGCTGGCCCCGCTGTAGCATTCCCCAAGGCCAGTGATGCCTTCATCGGTCTCAACCTCGATGACAATGCGCGAGAATCCGGGATGCGATCCGACGGAATAACGCAAGGGCGCTTCAATCGGGATGAAAGCAGGAGTCCAGCGGACATCAGTAATTTTCATTGTGTCTCCGCCCAGCTAGCGCTATTTCGCAAGCTGGTTCGCAAGCAGTTGTCCCCTGATGCCGACCCGGGCGCGACAAATATGCCATCGGCTCAAGTTGGCGAAATACATTTCATCGAAGTTTGCACCACCGAAGGCCACGTTTGTGGGACTGGCAATCATGGTCCCTTCCGGATCATACGCAAACAGCGAGACAGTGCCATTCGGAGACACGCGGTAAACATTATGTGAGGCGTAGCAGGTCACATACAGATTGCCATTTGCGTCGAGCGCCGCACCATCCGGCACATGATGCAATCCGGAAGCGTAGACACGAGGTTTACCAATCGAACCCGATTTCAGAATCGGCACGGCCAGCACGTTGTCTTTCGTGCTCTGTACGACATAAAGCGTTCGCTCGTCCGCGCTCAACGATAAACCATTAGGAAACGAAAGCTGATCGAGCAGTTGTTCGATCTTGCCAGTGGGCCTCAATACAAACAGAAATCCGTCATTCTTCTTGAATTCACCAGAATCGCTGAAATAGAGGTTCCCCCCACCATCGAAGACCGAGAAATTCGGGCTGCGCAGACGGTATCGTCCCGCTCTTTCCCAGGAACGAATCGTCTTGCCCGACCGGTCGAGCTGTATCAGGGCGCCAAG
>PMSZ01000154.1:0-1840 GCA_003168235.1 Acidobacteriaceae bacterium | reverse complement strand
CCCTCGGGATGGTCCAGTCCCTCCGCAAAGATCTCGAACTTTTCCAATGGAACTTCAGGCCGCATTCCGAACCTTGTTGTCCAAAATCCGTGGTCCCACTTGTTTGTAGGACATTTGAACATATATAGTGATTTTGTCCTCGGGTCAAGGTGCAGGGAGGCTACTGAGACCTGACCCTGGGCATCAATCTGCTAATCAATTTGTAGAACGCACTTCAGGATAAAGAGCGAATGGCGGCCAACCGGGGCATCGCGATTACTGCCACACAACTTGAGCCGATCCAACGCCAGACGGTGATGGACCTGGTAGGGCGCCGGATCGAACAACTCCTGCGCAGCGGCGATCTGAAGGCAGGAGACCGGCTTCCGCCTGAACCAGAACTCGCTCAGATGCTTCACGTAAGCCGTGGCTCGTTGCGTGAAGCCCTTAAAGGTCTGGTATATCTCGGCCTGATCAAGTCCCGGGCCGGTGATGGGACCTACATCCAGTCCTCACTGAGCCGTGTTCTCAACCAGCATTTCCAGTGGATGATCCTGCTGAAGGAAGTGAAACACCTCGAAATCTATGAGCTGAGGAAAATCATCGAACCCGATGTGGCTGCTCTCGCTGCCAGGCGCGCTACCCGAGCCGACATTGATCGCCTGGAAGNNAGTTTCACGACGCGTTTGCCCAGGCATCTTGCAACGCCGCGATTCAAAGCACTATGCGCATGCTGTATCACGCGACATCCGAAGCTCGCAAGGCTGTGCTACCGTTCATCGACAACTGGGATAAGCATTGGCGACGGCACGAACGTGTGTTCACTCTTATTCGTGATCACAAGCCGGAACTGGCCCGCATAGCCGTGCTGGAAGATTTGATCTACGCCGAGAGTTTGCTGCATAAGCATATTGGCTCTCTCCACAAACCAACCTCCAAACGTCGCGCCAACGCGGCGCTTAAGAAGGTTCGCGAGCCCCTGCGGCGAAAACGTCGACCACTCTCGCGGAGTCTCGCGTTCCGACCACTTTCGTCGGAGCGCGCATGATTCATCACCTCGGGCAGCGACGAAGTCCGCTCATAAAGGAAGGATTGCCATGCGATTCGCTGTGAAATGGACCGTTTTTTGCATGTTCGCATTACTCTCAACCCTATCGGTGTACGCACAAGGTCGCGACTCCGCCTGCACCCCTTCGTTTCCCTTGAGTCCGCCGTGGCTCGGAGCAGACGCCGCCTATTCCATCCCCTTGCCCGACGGACGCGACGTCTGGATCTTCGGTGACACGCTCTATGGCGACAAACGTGTCGTCGCCGGTGAAGTGCCTGCGATGGTGCATAACAGCCTCGGCATTTCCAGATGTGAGAACGGTAAATGGAGCATCGACTATGCGATCAAACGAGATGCCAAAGGCAATTTCGATAGCTTCTTCAAACCGCAGCAGGACAATGGCACCTACTATTGGGCGCTTGATGGNNTGAAAAAGAATCCGCAGGATTGGAAGGTCTCTTACTTTTCCCTCGTTCCGGAAGGCGTTCACGCCAGTCCCTCCGCATCGACCGTCATCGATGGCGACTACCTCTACATTTTTACGCTGGACGAGAATGGCAAACGTCCCGAGATCCTGACCCGCATCCCGCTCTCTGGGCTCGACGATCCCAGGAAGAATTTGCAATACCTCGGTTCAGACGACGAGTGGCATCCGGGCTTGACTCCCGCGAAAGCGAAGACAGTCATGCGAGGCGGTCCGTCCGAGCTGACCGTGCGCTATCATCCAGAGTTGAAGAAATGGATCGCATTGCACGTCGATCCCACGCTCTTCGCCGACAAAGTCCTGCTGCGCACTGCGCCAAGCCTCACCGG
>PMSZ01000239.1 GCA_003168235.1 Acidobacteriaceae bacterium | reverse complement strand
GCGCAACTGGCGGATCTGGATGGGCGTAAGGTTCTCGCTTGCACGGGCTGCATCTCTTCCTGCGCAAGTGTTACTCCCTCCAAGTCGGGTGTCAGGGCACTCTGCTTCGGCAATACAACCACTGCTCCATCCAGCTCACCGAGGCGCAGACGTGCCAGCAGTTGAGAGCTGATGTCGTTCGAGATATGAGGTTGAAGAAGCGGAAATTGTTTGCCCAGGTCCACAATGACCTTCGATATGTCTGGTTGCGCCACCGCGTGAGACAGACCCAAGCGAAAAAGCCCAACTGGAGGTGTGTCCCCAGACGTGGAATTCTTCAGATCACTGAGGGACGAAAGAATTGCGCGGCCCTTCTCTAGAATCTCGAATCCCGCCTGCGTCAGCTTTGGAGGTTTGAAGTGCCGGTCGAAGAGGACGGCGCCAAGTTCAATTTCTAAACGCTGGATTCTTCGAGTCAAAGCCGAGGGTGTAAGGGAGAGATCGTTGGCGGCTCGTTCCATCGAACCGGTTTCAGCTATCGCAAGCAGGGCTTTGAGTTCCTCAAACATAGGGCGTCGCCGCCAACATGATTCTCCTATATTGAGAAAAACGCAATATCATATTGCATATTTTGAAATTGACGCAATTCTATCGTTAGACTATTTTGATCAAGCCGTCTGCATTAGTGAAATCCCGCACAAGATTCAAGGGCGGTCACACGCACTCCTGTGGCTGAGAGGATGGGACATGGGCATGGAACTTCGAATCGAGAACCTCTCAAAAACCTATGCCAATGGAGTGAGGGCACTTGATGACGTCTGCCTCACGATTCCAGCCGGCATGTACGGGCTTCTCGGTCCCAATGGGGCGGGGAAATCCACGCTGATGCGGACTCTGGCGACGTTGCAGGAGCCCGACGGCGGCAGCGCTCAGCTCGGTGACATCGATATGATCGGGCAAAAAGACAAAGTACGACGCCAGCTCGGATACCTGCCCCAGGAGTTCGGTGTTTATCCCCGCACCTCGGCGGAGGACATGCTCGATTACATTGCCTTGCTCAAGGGCTTGACCCATGCGCGAGAAAGAAAGGACGCGGTCGGGTGGATGCTCGAACGCTGCAATCTTTACGATCATCGCAAGCAGGCCCTCAGCGGTTTTTCCGGAGGCATGCGCCAGCGTTTCGGCATTGCGCAGGCGCTGATCGGCAACCCACAACTGCTGATTGTCGATGAACCCACCGCTGGACTCGATCCGGGCGAGAGAAACCGTTTCTACAACTTGCTGGCCGAGGTCGGCGAACAAGTGATTGTGATCCTCTCCACCCACATCGTAGAAGATGTAGCCGAACTGTGCACTGAAATGGCGATCATTAATAAGGGCCGCGTACTCTATCAAGGCCGCCCGCAGGATGCCATCGCGCAATTGAAGGGGCGAATCTGGGAGATCTCTATTGGCAAGGCAGAGTTAGGTGGTTACGAGCAGCGCTATCAAGTTGTATCGAGCCGCCTGGTTGCCGGGCGTCCGCTTCTTCATGTCTATAGTCCGGCGCCGCTCTCCGAGGGATTTGCTCCGAGCACTCCCAGCCTCGAAGACTTCTTCTTCACCAAAATCCGCTCCTGGAATTAGGGAAGACGAGAATGCTCCGCCAAATCGCGTGGTTTGAAATCCGTTTCTGGCTTCGTTCCTGGATGTTGTGGATCTTCTTTTTGAGCGTTGCCCTGCTGGTGTTCCTGGCCAGCAGCGCCGATCAGATTTCCCTGGGATCCAGCATTTCCAATACGTATCGCAATGCACCCTTCGTAATCGAGAACCGCTATGCCTTTTTCTGCCTCTTCGGCCTGTTGATGTCCACGGCCTTCGTGAATTTCGCGGCGTTGCGGGATTTCCAACATCACACCTATCCGATCATCTTCTCGACGCCGATGCACCGCCGCGACTTTCTGCTGGGGCGTTTCTTCGGCACGACGTTGGTCGCAGTGATCCCAATGCTGGGCGTCTCGGTTGGAATTCTGGCGGCGAAATACATGCCCGGGACAGATCCGACACGATGGGAATCCATCCATTGGGCCGCACATGCGAATGGCATCCTGGTCTTTGCGCTGCCCAATACCATTTTTGCGGTCTCGATTCTATTTGCAGTCGCTGTTGTTGCGCGCAGCGAGGCCATGTCGTTCATCTCTGCTTTTGTCTTGTTTCTCGGTTTTCTGCTCTGCGATGTGCAACTGAAAAGTGTTCAGTTCGAGCGCCTCGCAGCGTTGCTTGATCCCTTTGCGGTGAGGACGTTCGCATTGGTCACCAAGTATTGGACGGTCGTGGATAAAAATACATCGTCGGCAGGTCTCCACGGACTCTTGCTCTGGAACCGCCTCATCTGGATGAGCGTCAGTGGCCTGGTCTTCGCCGCTGCTTACAGGCGTTTCAGCTTTACGGCGCGAAGGGAGAAAAGCAAAGTATCGGAATCAGTAGAGCAACCGGCGTCGGCTCCGGTCATAGCGGTGACTCCGCATATTGGGACCAGCAGCTCGCGGCGGTCTTCGTGGGCTCAATTCTTCGGATCCGTCAAAATTCATTTCTGGAGCACGGTGAAGAGCAATTCCTTCATTGTGATCGCGGCTGCGATCTTGATCGATATCCCTTTTCTATTGACAGAAGCCACTGGGAGTTACGGCACCCGATCCTATCCCGTAACCTATCGGGTCATCGATCTGATTCGCGAGGACGTTTCCTTCTTCCTTCTCATCATCATTACCTACTTCAGTGGAGCCATGGTGTGGAAGGACCGCGAACGGCGCATGGATGAAGTCGTCGACGCGACACCAGCGCCGGAATGGACGTTCTTTGCGGCACGGCTGGTTACCCTGGTCGGCATAGTGATGATGGTTCAGGCCACAGCGCTTGCAGCGGGCACTCTCGTGCAGGCAGCTTCCGGATACTATCGATTCCAACTGGGTCACGTCGCCTACGAATTATTTGTGCGAGACGCCTCGACCTTTCTCTTCCTCGCGATCCTGGCATTCTTCCTCCACGTCTTGGCGCCGAACAAATATCTCGGATATCTCGCTTTCGTTCTCTTCTATCTAGTCAACATGTACGTTTGGCCGGCGCTGAACATCGCGACCAACCTCGTTCAGTTTGCGGGACGGCCGAAGGTCATCTATTCCGATTTCTTCGGCGATGCTCCTTATCGGCGAGCGTGGGATTGGTTCACGCTCTATTGGCTGCTTTTCTGCCTGCTGCTCGCGATCGCCACGGTGATGTTCTGGCCACGGGGAAAGCCAGATGGAGCAAGAACGCGCTTCCGCAACGCCGCTCTGCGGCTGACTCCAAGGTGGAAGGCAACCGCCACGGCCTGCCTGCTGGCCTTCGCCGGCTGCGGAGGCTGGATTTGGTACAACACGGAAGTATTGAATTCTCTCCTGGGTCCTAAGGATTTGGAGCGCGTCCAAGCAGAATATGAGAAGACTTATAAGACTATGGACAAGGTGCTCCAGCCACGCGTACGCAGCGTCAAGTACGCCATCGACGTTTTTCCCGAGGACCGGAATGTGAGTATCCAGGGTGAGGAGGTCATCTACAATCCGTACTCCCATCCACTAGACGAAATCGATTTTTCGCTTGACCCACACTACGATAGCTCGATTGAAATTCCAGGGGCTGAGCTTGCCAAAGACGACCCAAGGCTCTCCTATCGCATGTATCGCTTTGTCTCACCCCTACAGCCGCGAGAGGAACGTGCGCTACGCTTCACTGTGAAGAGCAAGAATCACGGCTTTGAAAACAATGTGACCAACCTCCAGGTCGTCCAGAACGGCACATTCCTGAGCAACCTTGGTCCGCTGGTCGCGGGGGCCAACTACCTGGCTCCAGTCGTCGGATACAACTATTGGCGAGAGCTTACCGATTCAGTTGAGCGCAAGAAGTATGGCCTTCGGGAAGAAGACCTGATGCCTGCACCCGAACGTGATTGCGACCAGGATTGCCGGGACACTTACATTCCCGGCCACTCCGATTGGATCGACATTAGCGCCACGATCAGCACGACGCCCGATCAAATCGCCGTCGCTCCCGGATCGCTGGTGCGCGAATGGCAACAAAATGGTCGCCGCTACTTCGAGTACAAACTCGATCATCCTTCGATGAATCTTTATTGCTTCGCGTCAGCCCGCTATGAAGTCGCCCGCGACAACTGGAACGGCATCGAGCTGGAAGTCTATTACCTCAAGGAACAGCCTTGGAATGTTCAGCGGATGATCGACGCCATGAAAAAGTCGCTCGATTACTACATCAAGAACTTCGGTCCCTACGCGCACAAGGAAGCCCGCATCGTTGAGTTCCCCCGCGTCGCCGGTTTTGCGGCCGCCTTTCCGGGCACCATGCCGTATTCCGAATCCCTCGGGTTCATTGCTGACCTGAATCATCCCGACGACATCGATACGGTCGCATACGTCGTGGCTCACGAAATGGCGCACCAATGGTGGGACGGACAGGTCATCGGCGCCAACATGGAGGGCGCGACTCTTCTCTCTGAAACTTTGGCACAATACTCCGCGCTCATGGTCATGGAGAAAGAGTATGGCCGCGACAGGATGCGCAAATTTCTTGCCTACGAAACGGATCTGTACCTAAGCGCCCGCGGCCAGGAACGGATGAAAGAGCGTCCACTGCTCAACGTCGAGTACCGGCAGTTTTACATTTTTTACCAGAAGGGCGGAGTAGCCCTGTATTACATGAAGGAGATGATTGGAGAGGATGCCGTCAATCGCGCTTTGCGCGAGTTGATTACAAAGTACGCGTATGCCCCGCCACCGTATCCGACGTCCTAGGCGCTCCTTGATGCATTGCGGGAGCAGACGCCGCCGAAACTTCAATACTTGATCAAGGATCTGTTTGAAGACATCACGCTGTTCTCGAATCGAACTCTCTCAGCGACTGCAAGTAAGCGTGCAGATGGGCAATACAATGTGTCCATCGAAGTAGAAGCGCGCAAATTCAAAGCCGATGGCAACGGTAACGAGACCGAGGTGCCGGTGGATGACTGGATCGATATAGGTGCGTTCACAAAGCCCGAGAGCGGGAGGAAGTACGGCGATACTCTGTGCAGGCAACGCATGCACATAACGCAACGCCATTCGACGTTTACATTCACGGTGGCGGGGATGCCCGCCACTGCCGGGATCGATCCGTTCGCTTTGCTGATTGATCGAATTCCCGATGACAACCTGAAGGATGTGACTCTGGACTCGGGGCCTGTCTCTGCAAGCAGAGGTCGGTAGAGGAGACTACCGGTGCTGCACAGGATCAGCGGTTTTGGATATTGACCGCCAAGAACTGACTTTACACCTGAAAATCGCGCAAAGGCTCTCAAGATGAATTGAGGGCAGCACGGTTTTGATCGTAATGCCCTCATCGCCGTGGGAAGGCGTGACAAGCGGACAAAATCCCAGCACACTTCTGAAAAGTTGCTTTAAGAAACTCCAATTGACCCGAACCCAATCATCGCGATTACAAGAATCGATTAGTTTCTCGACGAGTTGCGGGAGAGACGAAACACTATTCCAGCCGAAAGCCGGATATCGTGTTGCTCGTTGCCTTCGTTGTTCGGCAGTTGCATGAATTGGTACTCCACTTGGACGGGGCGCACGAGCCAGAGCGGGCTGATAGCCACGTCGATTCCGCCACCGGCAGCCAGCGCAAACGAAGTTGCGCTTGTCGTTGGACCTGACGAACCGGGGAAGTAGCTGTCGAATGCATGTACGACCCCGATCAGCCCCTGGGCGAACGGAACGAGCTTCTTGTTCACCGGTCGAGTGAGGCGCACTCCGGCAAGCGCCGAGATCAGGCTCAAGCTGGTACCGCTGTTTCCAGGGATGGAACCAGCGTGCTCCCCCGAGAATTCGGCGACCGAAGAAAGATGTCGCCACAGCGGCACGGCCATTTCGACCGAACCGCCGCTGGCCCAGAAGCAGCCGCATCCACCAACGGGCGCGTTGGTGCGGAGTGCAGAATAAGTATACGAAAGCTCAGGCCCGGTTGCGATTTGCGCCGCCCCGCGAACTGTCAGCACAGCCGAGAGGAGCATCAGAGTTGTGAGCATTTTTGTTTTCATAGAAGCTCCTTTACTGCACCGTCAGAGTTACGCTTGTCGAATGGGTAAGTGC
>PMSZ01000027.1 GCA_003168235.1 Acidobacteriaceae bacterium | reverse complement strand
GAAATCAGTTGCGAATAAACCATCCCCTGCAGAATCGAGGCTAGCAGCGCCGCCGACACTCCCTTGCCGCTGACATCGGCCAGAACCACCGCCAGACCTTGCGGAGTATTCACTGCCTCAAAAAAATCCCCCCCAATTTCCTTACAGGAAAGATTGCGTCCGTTCACACGCGCAAACGGAACCTCGGGCAAAGTCACCGCCAGCAACCGCTGCTGAATCGACGCCGCGATCCCTAATTCCTGCTGGTAGCGGCGTCCCGCTTCTTCCGCCTGCACCAGGCGCGCGTTTTCGATCAACTGCGCAGCTTCTGTCGCAATTGCGCGCAAAATGTCGTGGCTGACGCTGGTGATATCACGCGACGCAAAACGCGAATCCACGTAGAGCGCGCCCATCACTTCTCCGCCGGCAGGTTGATCCGCGCGGGTGGTTTGCACCATCGGCTTCCGCAACGGCATGCAGATCACTGTCCGCAAGTCGAACGCGACAATGCTCTGCCGCTCTTTCACGTCGAGCATCTGGCTCGTGTCGGTCACCAGATATTCGGAGTTCGACGTCAACGCGCCTTCCAGCACCGAACGTGAAATCGTCTTGTCGTCAAGCAGCGGCTCGCCCTTGGAAGTCCGTCCGGCCGCGAGCGTCAGCGCGCCGCCGATATCGCGCAGAAAAATATATCCGCGCTCCGCGCGTGTCAGCTTCAGCGTGGCATCGAGCAGCGTCACCAGGATTTCATCCAGCACGCCAATCGTATTCAGCTTGCGCGCCGCTTCCATGAACAGCGTCAGCTTCTCCAGGTCGCTCGCTTCCGGAGCAATCTGGATCCCCGAAATCTGGCTGAGAAACTCGCGCGCCGTGTTCGAAGTCGTATGCAGCGGATGGAAAATCAGATAGGCAATATCGCGCGCCCCAAACTCCAGCCGGTCGTTGCGCTGCAGCTTGTGGCGGTCTACTCTCTCGCCATTCACGTAGGTGCCGTGCTTGCTGCCCAGGTCAACGACAAAAAACTCGCCGTTTTCCGCCACGATCGTCGCATGCTCGCGCGATACGCGCGGGTCGGCAATCACCAGATCGCGGTCCACCTTGCGGCCCACAGTATAAGGAGAGTGGTTCAGCGACAGCGTCTGCTGGTCGCTGCCCTGCACAAAAATCGCGATGGGAAAAATGCTCGATATTCCCGAGTGCGACGAAGTCGACATTTACCCTGAGTTCTCCTGCAAACCCTCATGCCCGGCGAAGTCCAGAAAGGGCGTCAGCACCCGGCACGGGCACCCAAGCATTCTACCCCAAGCATTCTACGACGCCTGGCTGCCCCAGCGATGGAGCAAAAGTCGTCCGATAATAATGCAGCAGCAGCAGCGCCGTCACCGCCGCTGGAATCTGCGGCAGCGTCACCAGCGGAACCATCCAACCTTTTTCAATCACCTCGGCCCGCACCATGAACGAAAGCCCAGCCAGGACCAAGCTCGCAACCCATATCCACGCCAGCGACACGCAGACCACGACGAGCATGAAGCGCTTGATCGCGCTTCCATGCCAGATCGTTCTTCGATCGCGGACAATCAGAAGAATCGCGGGAAGCAGCAACACCTGATTATAAAGAGCAACCTTCGGCACCAGCAGTACACTCGCCACCATCGCCAGGCATGTGCAGGCTGCGAAAGCGGCCGTATTTTCTGCGTGTCGAAACCACCTCAGACAAGTCAGCGCGGTCATCGCCGCAAACAACAATTCCAAAACTCTGCCCCACCACGTTGGCAGGATCATTTCCAGCACAGGGATGCCCTTCGCATATTGCCGGTACGCTACAGCCGCATGCCAGAAGCGGACAATCCAGTGCGGCAGGAGCAACTCCGAAGCCACGCAGAGAATCGTCATCACAATCAGAAACGAAACCACCCAACGATAGCGTCGCCTTAGATCGCCCAGACTCCATAGCGCCAGCCACAACAACAATGGCAGCACCAGTTGCGGCTTGATGGTCGCCAGCGCCAGCACCACGCCGGCGGCCAGCGGACGTCCCGCCACCAGCAGCGCCACCCCCGCCGCGCACATCGCCGCCACCAGCAATGTGAGTTGCTGCAGCTTCAGCCCTTGCATGACCGTCAGACTGCCAATGGTCAAAACCATGAAAATTAGCTTCGTCCCCAGCGGCACCGAACAACGCAGCACTCCTAGCCATAGCCAAACCGTGACCAGAGTAAGTCCGAGCAAACCCCAGAAGAATCCGCGTCTCACGGTTTCAAATGGAAAACGGATGGTGGGCGCGAGGCAAAACACCACATAGACCGGGTAGGCGAATGCCTGCTGATCTTTTGGATCTCCAGGTTTGTTCGGATCGAGAGCACGACCGTAGTAGCCTTCCTGAATCTCGTGTGTCACTTCTGGACTATAGGGATCGCGTCCGTGCAGAAGCAGTTCCCGCGCGCCCATCCACTGCGGATAAAGATCGGAAAAATTGCCCCGGGGCCTGTTGTGCGCCGCGCCCTCGGCGATCTGATACGGAATCAATACGCGATCTGCATAAAGCCAGACACCGGCTGCGCAGAGAAGCGACGCCAGGAGTAGCCAGACCTGTTTGTTGGAAACGGCGAAGCTCATCATGAAAACCGGGAATCTGGATGTTACATCGCCCTGAGCATCCCTCGCCGATCGAAAGATTTCACGACCCGGCCACAGCTTCCGCCGCGTGGCCGTGCGGAAACTTCCAGTAAATCCAACCGAGAACCGGCACACACCACCACGGACTTAGCCATGCCCATAGCAACGACCCGAAAAATAGCAAGTAAATCGAGACCAGCAGAATCACGTCGGCCCGCATCCCGCTGCGAGCCGCTGCTCCTGGCGCGGCGAAAACTGGCGCAGCGAAGAGCAGAAGCACAACCGGCACCAGGCAGGTCAGATCGTGAGGATTCAAGTGGTAGCTGATCAGCATGGTGGTCACCACCGCCGCCACAAATGCGAATCGGATGGAAACTCTCGGTTTCCTCACCTGCCACATTGCGATCGCCAGCACGGCCATCGAACCCGCGATGGTGAGCGTCAGCGCGAAGACGCTACCATCGTGCCCTCCCGACAACCAGTACATCAGGCCGCGTAGATTCGCCATTCCTCGGGCGGAGATCGCACCTGCGGCGCCGGTCTTTTCGAGATGCAGAACAAACGGCACGTAACCGGCCGCACCTCTCCATCCCATCAACATCACCGACAGTATCGCCAGCAACGCCGCTACTGGGGCGAAGCCCAACAGCAACCGCGGCCGCTTCACCGCCAGAATCAGCGTCAGCGGCAATGCCAGCTGAAACTTGAACAAGCCCAATCCTAGAGCCACACCGGCCGCAACATCGTGGCCTCCCTCCAGCGCAATCAGGCTCAATGTAATCAGCAGCAAAAGCAGAATCGAATCCTGGCCGTGCATCAACGCGATAACAACCGGCGTAAACGCGGTCGCAGCCAAAAGCACGAAGACGGGACTAAGACCGCCAACTTCCGCGAATGTCTTTCTTAGCAGCCCCAAGCTCAATCCCAGCATCGCAAAATTCAAGAGAGTCCAAAGCAGATACGCTGGCAGGTAACTTAGGTAGGTAAACGGCAAGAAAATCAACACTTCAAAAGGAGGATGGTTATAGGGCAGCGCCGACAGCCGGATCGGAACGTCCGGCGCAAACTGTTTTTGCAACTGATACTGCGCCTTCAAATCGTAAAGCCGCGCCGCCCGGCCGGTGCGCACCATCTCGCCGCCGCCGTAGAAAGCCGTGAAATCCTGATATCCCCGCCGCAACCGCGGAGAGTATTCGACCACGTTGACGGCGAGGATCAACGTCATGACCAGAA
>PMSZ01000419.1 GCA_003168235.1 Acidobacteriaceae bacterium | reverse complement strand
ACCCCGTTGCTCAACTAGAATCCAAAGTTTCTCAGATGCCGCAAGAATGAGTTGCGAGCCGGACGGTTCCGAACAGTTTCTTAATCGCAATGCGGAGAATCGCTAGAACAGGCAGGCGTTCGTGATCATCGGTGTTCCGAAAGAAAGTTATCCGGGCGATCGGCGGGTCGCGCTCGTGCCGGCCGTTTTGCCGGTTCTGATCAAAGCGGGTTTCGAAGTCCACATACAATCCGGCGCTGGCATCGAGGCCGGCTATACCGATTCCCTTTATTCCGATAAGGGAGCGAAGATCGTCCCCGACCGCGCCGCCGTGTTCGCCGCCGCCGATATCGTCGCGCAAGTTCTTTGCTATGGCGCCAATGACATCACTGGCAAGCAGGACGTGCCGCTTTATCGCCGCGATCAGATTCTCGTCGGCTTTCTCCGTCCGTTCGGCGAGCAGCAGGTGGTCCAGGAAGTCGCCAGCGCCGGCGTCACCGCGTTTTCGGTGGAGCTGATGCCGCGCACCACGCGCGCCCAAAGCATGGACGCGCTTTCTTCGATGGCCACCGTCGCCGGATACAAAGCGGTGCTGATCGCCGCCGACAGTCATCCGCGAATATTTCCCATGCTCACTACCGCCGCCGGAACCGTAACTCCCGCCCGCGTGTTCGTTATCGGCTGCGGCGTTGCGGGTCTTCAAGCCCTCGCCACCGCGCGCCGGTTAGGAGCAGTGATTTCCGCCTACGATGTTCGGCCGGCCGCCAAGGAACAAGTACAGAGCCTCGGCGGACGTTTCGTCGAGCTCCCCATCGAAGCGAAAGACGCGCAGGACGCTCGCGGATACGCGACCGCGCAGGGCGAAGATTTCTACCGCCGCCAGCGCGAGTTGCTTGGAAAAGTAGTGCAGGAAAGCGACGTGGTGATCACGACGGCCGTCATTCCCGGCAAGAAAGCGCCAGTGCTCGTCACCGAAGAGATGGTGAAGGGAATGGCGCTCGGCTCAGTCATTGTTGATCTGGCCGCCGAACGCGGTGGCAACTGTGATATCACCGAACCGGGCAAGACCGTGGTCAAGCATGGAGTGACCATCGTCGGAACCGTCAACCTTGCGGACGGCGTCCCGTATCACGCCAGCATGATGTACGCGCGCAACATCACTTCTTTTTTGACTCATCTGATAAAAGACCAAAAGTTGAATCTGAATCTCGAAGATGAAATCGTCCGCGAGACTCTGCTCACTCGCGGTGGCGAAATCGTGAACGCACGGATCCGAGAATTCTTTAAGTTGCCGGCCGTGGCGCCGTGACGCTTCAACCGCGACAGTTCTAAGTCAGATCAGACGGAGGAACGATGAACAGTAGCTCGAACCTGATCAACGCACTCTTTATTTTCGTACTCGCCGGCTTCATTGGATTTGAAGTCATCCGGCGCGTCTCGCCGCTGCTGCACACTCCGCTGATGTCGCTCACCAACGCTCTGGATGCGATCGCCGTCGTCGGTGCGATCGTGCTGGTGGGCGAACATAAAAGCACGCTCTCCGCTGTCTTCGGATTCATCGCCGTCGTCGCCGCCACCAGCAACATCGTCGGCGGTTTCCTGATTACCGACCGCATGTTGAAGATGTTCAAACCGAGTCGTCCCGCAGCCAAGTCGTCCACCGAATCGGTGACCAAATAATGGCTCCCGACCTGGCAGGCGGACAGATCGTCATCGAACTCGTCTATCTCGTCGCGAGCGTGCTTTTTATTCTCTCGCTCAAGTGGATGAGCTCTCCCACGACCGCGCGTCACGGCATCTGGGCGGGCGAAATCGGCATGCTGCTGGCCATCAGCGGCACGCTTCTGCGCCACGGCATCATCGATTACCGGCTGATCGCTATTGCAATTGTGCTCGGCGTGATCATCGGCGTGCCGCTCGGCGAAGTGGCCATGACTGCCGTCCCACAGCGGACGGCGCTCAGCCACGCTTTCGGCGCACTCTGCGTCACGCTGGTAGGCTCCGCCGAGTTTTACCTGCGCTCTCCCAATATCTCGCGCTTCATGATGTCGGTGCTGTCGTTAGAAGTCATTCTCGGAGGCTTGACCGTCACTGGCAGTTTGATGGCTGCCGGAAAACTGCAGGAGATCCTGCCGCAGCGCCCGCTGACCTACAAAGGCCAGAACCTGGTCAACTTTCTCCTGCTTGCCGGCGCTCTTGCCATTGCGGTAACTCTGGTACTGCATCCCGATTCGAAGTCGTTGTTTCCCTTCATGATCCTGATCGCGCTGACCTTCGGCGTGTTGTTGATCATCCCCATCGGCGGTGCGGATATGCCGACCGTCATCTCGCTGCTGAACGGTTATGCCGGTCTGTCGGCGGCGGCCATGGGCTTTGTACTCGATAGCAAACTGCTCATCATCGCAGGCGCGCTCGATGGATCTTCAGGCCTCATTCTTTCGATCATCATGTCGAAAGCGATGAACCGCTCTTTTACCAATGTCTTGTTCGGCGCTTTCGGTCAGGTGCAAACATCGGCGGCAGCGGGAGAAGAAACCAGGCCCGTTCGGAGTGCGACCGCGGAGGAAGCCGCGGCTATCCTTTCCTCCGCCAACCGCGTCGTCATTGTTCCGGGATACGGCATGGCCGTCGCCCAGGCCCAGCACAAGGTTCGCGAGCTCTATGACGCTCTCACCAAGCGCGGCGTCGATGTCCGCTTTGCCATCCACCCCGTTGCCGGACGCATGCCCGGCCACATGAATGTGTTGCTGGCCGAAGCCAATATTCCCTACGACCGCCTCATCGAGATGGACGATATCAACGGCGACTTCCCCCAGACCGATGTTGCGCTGGTCATCGGCGCCAATGACGTCACCAACCCCGCCGCCCGTTCCGACGCTTCCAGCCCCATTTATGGCATGCCCATCCTCGACGTCGACAAAGCACACACCGTCATGGTGATCAAACGCGGCATGAGCCCCGGCTTCGCCGGCATCGACAACCCGCTCTACTACCTACCGAACACCCTGATGCTCTTCGGCGACG
>PMSZ01000225.1 GCA_003168235.1 Acidobacteriaceae bacterium | reverse complement strand
CTTCGATTATTCGCTCCCGTAGCGTCCGCATCACAGAATCCCCTCTTTACGCAACGACCGAGCCTTGACATGAGATATGCACTATGATACATATGTACCGTTATGCATGTAGAGGCGCTCCAAACCCTGGGGGATCCGACTCGGCTCCGCATCGTGGAAATCCTGCGGGGCGGCGAGCATTCGGTCAACGACATTGTCGAGAACTTCGATATTGACCAGTCCGGCGTATCGCGGCACCTCCGCATCCTGCAGGAGGCTGGGTTCGTGCGCGTCCGACCCGACGGACAGAAGCGCTTCTACTCACTTTGCCCTGAGCCCTTCAGAGATCTCGATGCCTGGGTAAGCCAGTATCGGCAACTGTGGGAAGGTCGTCTCGACAGGTTCGGCGAAGCCCTGGCGCGCAAACGCGACGCTAAAAAGCCCGGCCTTGAAACAAGAAAATTATCCAGGAGAGAACATCATGAGCGGGAAAGCGAATAACCGGTCCGATCAGAAGATCGTCATCGAGCGCACCTACGCGGCATCGATCGAAGACGTCTGGGAGCTTTGCACGACTCGAGAGGGAATCGAATCGTGGTGGGGTCCGGAAGGGTTTTCGGTAAAGGTTCACGAGCTCGATCTGAGGGCCGGTGGCCAGATGGTCTATGCCATGACGGCGGTCGATCCGCCGCAGGTTGAGTTCATGAAGCAGGCGGGGATGCCTCTGACGACCGAAGCGAGGCTGACCTACACCGAGATCGTTCCGGGCAAGAAGATCGCCTACACTTAGCGGGTAGATTTCGTTCCCGGCGTTGAGCCATACACCGCAGGCAACAAGGTGGACTTCTTTGCGGTAGGAGGCAACGTGCGCATGGTCCTGACGCTTGACCCGATGCATAGCGATGAGTGGACGCAGCGGGCAGTGATGGGGATGGAGAGCCAACTTGGAAAACTCGCCAGGGCCATTGCCAGCCGAGGCGGGAAATAGACACCATTCTGGGCGGGTGACGGGCCGACCGCAAGTAATTCTTGAGTTAGCGCTTATCGGCGCCAGCCCTCCGCGAGCTTTTATGCTTTCGACTTTTTGAATTCGTCGAAGGAGTCCAGGAACTTGTCGATATCCAACTTTGACAAGTAATAGGGCGTGGAGAGGCGGAGTTTGTTGGGTTCGCCTCCTCTGATGCGGATTTTCTTTTCTTTCCAGAGCCAGGTTTCGAGCTCCATGCGCTTGATTGGTGGAACGTTGACGGTGGCGATGGCGCAGCGCATGGCGGGATCGGGGGAAGTCCAGGTCTGGGCTCCGCGTTTGACCATGGAGGCGAGGATGTAATCGCAGAGATGGCGCTGGCGGCCTTCGATGCGGTCCATGCCAATGTCGTTGGCCATCTGGATGGAGGCGCGCAATCCCCAGAGGGCGGGGACGTTGGAGCTGCCGATGCGCTGGAAGCGTTCGGCGCGGAGTTGGGGCTCGTCCCAACCTTCGGTGGCGAGGGTGCTCCAGAGGCGGTCGATCATTTCGTCGCGGACGTAGAGGAATCCGGAACCTTTGGGCGCCTGCAGCCATTTATGTGGGCTGGAAGAATAGAGGTCGCAACCGAGGTCGTGGACATTGAGGCGCATCATGCCGGGGACGTGGGCTCCGTCGACGGCGGAGATGACGCCTTTGCCGCGGGCCAGGGCGCAGATTTCCTTGGCAGGCAAGACGACTCCGGTGACGGTGGTGATGTGGCTGAAGAAGACGACGCGAGTGCGTGGGGTGATGTAGGAGTTGAACAGGCTAAGGATTTGTCCGGGATTGATGACGGGCTTGGGCAGATTGATTTTCTTGATGACGATGCCGTAACGCTTGGCGCGGAGGTTCCAGGGATGCTCGCCGCCGGGATGCTCCTGGTCGGTCATGAGGACTTCGTCGCCGGGCTTCATGTCGATGCCGTTAGCGATGTAGTTATTAGCTTCAGTGGCGTTTCTGAGGAGTGCGATTTCGTCGCGCTTGCAGCCGACGAAGGCGGCGAGAGGATCGCGGAACTCGTTAAACGGGCCGTATCCCCAGATGGGGTAGTCTTCGGGATCGGCCTCGTTGAGCTTCTCGCATTTTTCGTAGCCTTCAAAAACGGCGCGGAGGACGGGCGCGGGGCTGGAGCCGACGGTGCCGTTGTTGAGATAGATCTCGTCGGCGGGGATGAGGAACTGCTGGCGGAGTTCGCGCCAGTAGGCTTCTTCGTCGCGATCGAAGAGGGAAGGGTCGGGGAGCTTGGAAGGGAGGGATTCGAGCTGGGCCCAGAGGTTTCCGCGCCAGAGGGCGGGCGAAGCGAGGCCGATGCTTGCGGCCAGGGATGAGGCTACGGATGACGACAGGAAATGGCGGCGATTCAGCATGCAGGGAAGTCCTCTTGATGGAAACGGGTAATCGTACACCGGGAGCGGGGAGGCGGGAAGGGGTTCGCGAGTACAAGAGATTGCACATTTGTGGGCTTCGAAGTCAGAATTTGAGAAAAGGGGTAACGATTTGGGGAGATTTGGCGTCCAACCAAGTACGTGCAAGTCGCGTGTAAACGCCGGGTAAATTCGTTCGGTCGGGGCTTGCTAACGGGCGTATAATCGGCTTAACCGAACCGGGTTTCCGCGGGGGTGTCTATGGTATACCGCAAATCGCTGCTAGCCCTGAGTTTACTGGCGCTGATGGTGATGGCAGTTGTAGCGCAGAGTCAGACTTCTTCCCAGAGTTCTTCACAAACTTCGAATTCCCAAACACAAGCTTCTCCGGCGCCGCCCTCGACGCAGAATCCTCCGGCGAGTACGGGGTCGACTCCGGCTGCGCAGGACGCTTCTGCCAACAGCGACAACCCGACGCCGAGCGGTCCGCCTCCGGTGCAGGAACCGGATCCCAGCAAAGTAAAGCATACCGGCGGCGAGGACGACGTTGACGCGATCGGCAATCGCAATGTCGGCGGACGCGGGCTGGGCGATTGGTACTCACTCGATAGCGAAATCAGGATGGGCAAGCAGTACTCGATGCAGGTCGAGAACAGTGTGAAGCTGGTGCAGGATCCGGTGGTGAATGAGTACGTGAATCGAATCGGGCAGAACCTGGTGCGTAACTCGGATGCGAAGGTTCCGTTCACGATCAAAGTGATCGATTCGGATGAAGTGAACGCGTTCGCGCTTCCGGGCGGATTTTTTTATGTGAACTCGGGCCTGATTCTGGCGGCAGACGAAGAAGCCGAACTAGCCGGAGTGATGGCGCACGAAATTTCGCACGTGGCGGCGCGGCATGGAATGCGGCAGATGACGCGAGCGAATTGGGCGCAGATTGGAACGCTTCCGTTGATTTTTGTGGGAGGCGGAATCGGTTACGGGATTTATGAAGCGGCGGGGTTGGGATTGCCGTTGACGTTTATGAAGTTCCAGCGCAATTTCGAAGCGGAAGCGGATTACTTGGGCCTGCAGTATATGTACAAGACGGGATACGATCCGCAGGCGTTTATCAGCTTCTTTGAAAAAATCCAGGCGAAGGAAAAGAAGAAGCCGGGAACGATTGCGAAGGCGTTCGCTTCGCATCCGCAGACACCGGACCGCATTGAGGCATCGCAGAAGGAGATTGCGACGATTCTTCCGGCGAGGCCGCAGTACATTGTGACGACTTCGGAGTTTGACGACGTGAAGGCGCGGCTGGCGTCGATTGAGAACCGGCACAAGGTGCTTGATCAGAAGGACGCGAACAAGCCGAGCTTGCGGCGGACTTCGACCACCGACAAGAGCGGCAACACGACGGACAATAGCGATGACGATCGTCCGACGCTGAAGCGGCGGGATGATAGTCCGGACCAGAGTCAGACACAGCAACAATAAAACGATTGCGCAGATGCAGAAAAACCGGCGGATGACCGCCGGTTTTTTTATTGCGCGCGACGATTATGAGCCGGCGACGACGGATTTTACTGTGATGGTGGTGCCGTCCACTTCGCCGGTGATTTTGGCTTTTGCTCCGGCCAGATTATTGAGCTTATCGAGCGCGGCCTGGTCGGAGGTTTCAAGAGTGTAGACTGTGTCGCCGACCACGAGCGCGTACTTCGATCCGTGTTTTACGCAGCCGCGCGTGCAGGCCGCGGCGTCGGGCATTTCATGTTTCGCTCCGCACATGGCGTCGCTGACTTGTCCGGTGAGGGTCTGGCTCTTGCCGGCAGCGAGCGCGGGGACGGCCGCGAGGCCGACCAACATCTGCATGGCCAAGAGTGCTGCCGCAATTCGATTTGCTTTCATTGGTTGTGTTCTCCTGTGAAACGCGGGAATGGTTCTAGAGTACACGATCTCGGATGTCACAATCTACGATGTCACAATCTGCGTCAGCGTCATCAGGTCCAGAGAAGAGTTGTCGCGCAAGGGGCGATTCTTAGAACAGGCTACTCCTGTTTGAAGTGGATCTCGACGTCAACGGTTTTGTCTTTCGCGTCCGGGGTGACGTGCGTGGTAAGGCCCCATTGGACGCCGCGAGGCAGCAGGTTTCTGGTGTGCTCGAGGAACTGCTTGAGGTAATCGTCGTTGAAGGGCTGACCCGTTTTCAGGGTCCAGGCGGCGCGCATTCTCGCGGTGGAGTCGGTGTCGAGGCCCAGAATGTCTAACTCTCCCATTTTGTAGAGGCCGCCTTCGACGATGTTCAGGGCGTAATGCACAGTGCTTTTTTCCTCGTCGAACTGGGTGTCGGGCTTGACCTGGATTGCCATGTAGCCGCGGGAGCGGTAGAGCTTCTCGAGGGTTGCGATGTCGGCTACGAGGCGGACGGCGTCGGCGGGCTGACCGACGGGGAGGTGAACGAGCGGCGCGAGTTCGGAGGTGGAGATGGCTGAGTTGCCTTTCCAGTCGAGGCTGGAGGTGGAATACATTTTGCCGGGGGTTACGGGCACGATGGCGTCAACTTGAACTTCATCGGAGGGTTGCGAGCCGGAGGCGGCCGGTGGCTCGGAAAGCACTTTTGCGTCGGACGTGCCGAAGGTGGCTTTCAGATATCCGCGCTGCAGGTAGACGGGCAGCAGGTCGAACTTCGCGACGGCGTCGATGCGGGTGCGGTCGTAACTGGCTCCGATGGCGCGATGCGCCGCGGTTGTTAGCAGGGCCGACTGCTCGGGCGATGCTCCGGGAAACTCGAAGCCGTGAATCTGAATGCTGACTTCTTCGACTCGATAATCGATGGCATGCAATGGCCCTCCTGCTGGGTCACCTTCGCGCAGGAAGTCGACCCGGCCGGGCAAGTGCTTGTCGGTGAGCGTGGCTTGCAGCGCTTCTTCGACGCGGTCGGAAAGATTGCCGCCCAGAGGCAACAACTTCTTGAACAAAGGGACGCGGGGCTGCACGGCGGCGAGAAGCTGGTCGTCGGTGAACCAGACGAAATTCTCGAACGTCGCGGGAACGAGCTTGTTTTTGTCGGTATCGGAGACTTGCAGTTCGAGTTTCACGCCGGCGCTGGAAAAGGTGAACGAATAAACGACTTCGCCGAACATGCCGGAATTGCCGAGACGCTGCGTGGCCTCTTTGAAGTCTCCGTCGGCGGCGGGTTGGCCGATTTCGAGGCCGCTCGCAGCTAGAATTTCGGCGTCGGTGTAGCGGGTTGTGCCTTTCACCTTGAGCGAGACGAGCTTGTTGCCGGCATCGGGCGCGGATCTGGTGCGCGCGGGCGTTTGCGTGGACGTTCCTTTGGATTGGGTGGCGGCAACGGATGGGACGAGCAGGGAAATGCAGAGGATGGAGATGGCGACGCGACTCATTTGGATCGCTTTCCGGCTCCGGCGGTGGAGAAATTCTTTGCTTTGGCAGCGATCTCCATGAAGGCCTTAGCGGCGCGGCTGAGCGATTTGTCTTTGCGGAAGACGAGTGCGAGGTCGCGGCGAATTTGCGCGTCGGCGAAGTTGATGGCGACGAGCGCTTTGGCGCGGATGTCTTCTTCGATGTTGGAGCGGGCGATGAATCCGACGCCAACGTCAGCGGCGACAAAACGCTTGAGGAGTTCGCTGGAATCGAGTTCCATGGCGAGTTTAGGTTTCAGGTGATGATCGTAGAACAGCGCATCGAGGGCGTCGCGGGTGTGGCCGAGTTTGGGCATGACGAGCGGATAGGTCGCGACCTCGGCGACGGTGACGTTTTTCTTCGCGGCGAGCGGATGACGCGGGGCGGTGATGACGACTAACTCGTCGCGATGAATCATTTGCGCTTCGAGGCGGTTGTCGGTGACGGGCAGCGAGACTACACCGAAGTCCACCGTATTTTCGAGGATGGAATCGAGAATGCGCGCGTAGTCGGAGCGCTTGATGCTGACGGCGACGTTCGGATAATCACGTTTGAATTGCGCGAAAACCTCGGGGAGGATGTGCAGGCAAGTGCCTTCATTTGCGCCGACGACGATTTCGCCGCGGGGAACGCGCTCGGTTTCGGCGATCTCGGTGAGGATGGTTTTGCGGCGGTCGAGAGTCTCCTCGGCATACTTGAAAAATAATTTGCCGGATGCGGTGAGGGAGACGCGGCCTCCGGAGCGGTCGAGGAGGCGAGCACCGACTTCTTCTTCGAGAGCGCGAATCTGGGAGGAAATGGCGGGCTGGGTGCGGAAACGCTTCTCCGCCGCGCGGGAGAAGCTGGAGAGGCGCGCTACTTCGAGGAAGATTTCTAGCTGGTCGAAGTCCATTGAGTCGTTGCTAATGCAGTCGCGATTCGCTCAGAAGTCGCTCAGAATATAACATCTTTGATAAGGGCATGTAATTATGGGCTGCCGCGAGATGGCGGGATAAATCTGAAAAACAGTTCTCGGCGGCGGAGCCATCAAGAGCGGTTGGCAAGAACTTTGATGCCGGGTGTGGAGAGCAGTTTTTCGTCGGCAGTGACAAGAGTGAGACCGAAAACCTTGGCGGAGGCCACTAGAAACTGATCGGCTGGATCGTCATGGGGCAACTTGATTGTGGCAAGCGCCTGCGCGACTTCAAAGGTTAGTGGAGCTTCTTTGAATGTAGTCGCCGCGAGAGCTCTTGTGATCCAGGTGGAGAAGCCTTCAGGGATTGTTAAGCGGCCCTTACGATGCAGCAGGAAAAATTCCCAGATGCTTATGGGTGAGAGCCAAAGTTCATTCGTGGGATTGAGGAGTTCGCGGGTGACGCGGGGGGAGAGCCGACTGGACTTTCCCACGGTCCAAATCCAGATGTGCGTATCGAGAAGCAATTTCACTCGCGCCACGCTTTCCAATCGTCGAGACTTCCAGTCGGGCCGACAATATCGCCGACTATTTCGATAGTACCCTCCATGCAGCCGAGCCATCTATTTGGCCGTGGCTGTGGTGCAGGGGGTACAACTTCGGCGACGGGCTGTCCGAAGCGAGTCACACGAATTGGCTTACGAGTCTTACGGACCTCTTCGAGGATGCCGAGGCACTTGGCTTTGAACTCGGAGATGGCGATTTCCTTCATGTGCAGATTGTACTATGGTCAGAGACTATGGTCAAAAGATTCAGGGTGCGTTTTCAGTGAGTTGTGCGGGAAAGCGGCGTGCGGAACAATTTCAGAAAATGGGCTTTATACGGCGCCCGCGCAGGTCCCCGATCCGCCTACGGTATTCGTCGAGGCGACGCCGGAAAGCAAGAGAATGTTTCCCGCCAAAACATAAGTTAACCGTCGTAAAGGGGACTCCGGCTCACTAGTGGGCGGCTGAAAATCGTCCTCAGCGGCTAAAGCCGTTTCCATGCGACGCTTGCGGCGCGACTACAATCGTGCCTATCCCCAAAGCCCGACGGTTAGACGTTGATCACCGCGATGAGTTCTTTCACGGCGGCGGCGCTTTTATCTAGCGCGGTTTTTTCTTCGGTGGTGAGTTTGATTTCGATGATCTGCTCGATTCCGTGGGCTCCTAGTTTTACGGGGACGCCTACGAAGAGGCCGTGGATTCCGTACTCTCCGTTGAGGTAGGCGGCGCAGGGGAGGATTTTCTTTTTGTCTTTGAGAATGGCTTCGACCATTTCGGTGGCGGCGGCGGAGGGGGCGTAGTAGGCGGAGCCGGTCTTTAGATATTTGACGATTTCCGCGCCGCCGTCGCGGGTGCGCTGGACGATGGCATCGAGGCGGTCCTTCGGAATCAGTTCGGTGATGGGAATTCCGGCGACCGTGGAATAGCGGGGGAGCGGGACCATGGTGTCGCCGTGTCCACCGAGGACGAAGGCGGTTACGTTCTCGACGCTGACTTTGAGTTCCTGCGCGATGAAGGTGCGGAAGCGGGCGGAATCGAGGACTCCGGCCATGCCGATGACGCGCTCGCGGGGAAAGCCGCTGATTTTGTAGGCGGCCTGGGCCATGGCGTCGAGGGGGTTGGAGACGATGATGAGGATGCAATTGGGCGAGTGGTGGACGACCTTGCCGACGACATCGCTCATGATTTTGTAATTCGTGTTGAGAAGGTCGTCGCGGCTCATGCCGGGCT
>PMSZ01000211.1 GCA_003168235.1 Acidobacteriaceae bacterium | reverse complement strand
CGAACTCCGAGTCGAACTGGTCAAGAAGACACGTGAGGCGCAGCCGCTCCTCGGCATGGACAAAAAAATCGCGCTGGCGAAAGACCAGATCGGCGCCTTTTACAAAGACCGTTTCGCCGCCAGGGATTCCGTACTGACCAATGAACTGGGAAAGCTGGCCTCGGCCAATGGAGTTCGCATTCAGGCGGCCCACTACAAGCAGGAAGAACAGGAAATCCCCGGCATCGTTCCCGTCGAAATCGACGGCAGTTTTTCCGGAGACTACCTGCAACTGGTGCGCTTCATCAATACTCTGGAACGTTCGAAGATGTTTTTTGAAGTCGATGGCGTCGACCTCGCCGGCGAATCCGCTGGACCGGTCAAGCTGGGCATCACGATCCACAGCTATTTGCGTTCCGGCGCTTAACAGAGTCAAGGTTCAAACTGGGTCAATTGTGGGACTGAATCAAAGGTCAGAAGATAACGCGTGAAACTGGGAACCGAAAATCGGAATCAACTGATCGCCTTGGCCGTCCTCGGCACGATCGGTGTCGGCATGCTGGCTTACGAATTATGGCCAGCTTCGTCGTCCCCGTCGCCAACGGCGGCGCAAACCGCTGCATCGCCGTCGAAGCCTGCCATGCACCGCACCGCTTCTGGAAAAATGGTTCCCGTCATCGAGCCTCGCCTCGATCCTACGCTCGATTTAAGCCGCCTCAGCCAAAGCGAGGAAATCAAATACGCCGGCAATGGACGAAACATCTTTGTCGCCGGATCGGTGGCCGTAATCGAAAGGCCCCGCGGGCGCGGCGTCACGGACGCCGCCAATGGCCCTCGTCCGCTTCCGATCATTCCGCCTCCGCCGCCCATCAACCTCAAGTTCTTTGGCTTTGAAAATCCGCCCGGCGGCGCCAAGCGCGTTTTCCTGTCTCAGGGTGAAGACATCTTTATCGCCGCTGAGGGTGATATCGTCGACCGCCGCTACAAGGTCCTGCACATTTCTCCGACCGCGGTCGACGTCGAAGACGTGCTCAACAACCACCGCCAAAGCCTGCCCCTGATCCAGGGATCTCCCGGATAGCTCGCGACTGGCGCCACTCGCGCGATTTGATTTTGTAATTTTGTAATTTCCAATTTTGTAATTCGAAGGCGAGAGATAATGCGACGTGCTTTGCGATCGACTGACTCACAAACTACAAATCGCAAATCACAAACCGCCCAGCGCGGTTACATGATGATCACGCTCATGTTGGCCCTGGCGATGATCACCTTCGCCCTGGCCGTCGTGCTCCCCGATATTACCCAGCAGATTCGCCGCGACCGCGAAGAAGAAATGATGCATCGCGGCACCGCCTACATGCGCGCCATTCAGCATTACTACCGGAAGCTGGGCCGCTATCCCACTCGCATCGAAGATCTGGAGAACACCAACAACGTCCGCTTCCTGCGCAAGCGCTATACCGATCCCCTGAGCATCGACCCGGCCACGCACAAAGAAAAGGACTTCAAACTCCTCCACCAGCAGGACATCGCCCTGAACAACGGCCCAGTCCTGGGGCAGCCAACCGGACAAGGCGCTCCCGGCGCACAAGGCGGTTTGGGCGCGGTGTTGGGCGGACAGAGCAGTTTCGGTGGTTCGCAGTTCGGCGGCGCCCAAGGTGGCCTCGGCGGCCTGAATTCGCCAACGGACGCGTCGCCATCCGCCGCATCGCAAAACTCTGGTTCGCAAAACTCGGCTTCGCAGAATCCCGCCACTGGCGATTCCGGCAGCTCATCCGGAACTTCATCTTCCGGCGCCGCGTCTTCTGCTGATTCTGGAGGAAACTCAAATTCGTCCGGGTCGTCGTCTTCGAGCTCCAGTTCTGGCCCCAACGGCCAGACCTTCGGGGGTGGTCCGATCCTTGGCGTTGGCAGCCAAAGCAAAGCAAAAACTATCCGCGTGTTTTTCGACAAGAACCATTACAACGATTGGTATTTCATCTACATCCCGCAGGCCGATATTGGAGGACTGCTCAAAGGCCCCATCAATCCCGGTCTGCCCACGGGAATCCCCGGCAGCCTGACTCCGCAAGGGGCTGGAGGCACGGGCGCGCCGGGCGCATCGGGAACAATCAGCTCGGGACTAGGCTCGACCTCGAGCGGCGCACAAAGCCAACCGACGCCCACGCCGCCTCCGACCACACCTCAACAATAGATAGATCTCCCACAGATCTATCTCCGCGTTCCCGCTCGATAAGAAACTCCAAAAAATTAAGCCCCGCATGTCGCGGGGCTTGAACTAACCATCACTGCAACCGGGAAACTCACTCCTTAAACATTAAACGACGAGCCGCAGCCGCACGTGCTCTTTACGTTCGGATTTTCGAACTTGAACCCGGCGCCTTCCAACGTCTCGATGTAATCGACGCGCGCTCCGCCCAGATACATCAGCGACGTCGCATCCACGTAGACCTTTAAGCCCTCATAATCAAAGACTTTGTCCATCATGCCAGCNNCGAAGGCCATGGAGTATTGAAACCCGGAGCAGCCGCCGCCAACCACCGACAACCGCAGTCCTGACGGGACCGGCGTCTGCGACGCCATGATCTCTTTGACCTTGGCAACCGCCGCCGGAGTCAGCGCCGGGGCCACCGTTGGCTGCGTCTGGGGCTGTGTCTGAGGTTGGGTCTCGGGAAGTGAGGTTGACGTCGCCATCGGTTAGTCTCCTTGTGATTGTTTATTATAACAAACGTTGCAACCAGCCCGGCAAACCTTTTCCCGGAGCAGCCAGAATCTTTGGGCACTGCCCCATTTTCACCGCTATCGATGCACCTGGGCCTTGCCCATCTACCATTTAGATGCCTGGGGACAGGAACAAGTCGCACCCCTACTTGCCAACGGGTCTATAATCATCCCGTAGTAGGGGCCCGTACCCGAAGGCCAGCGAATACCACGAGGTTTCGCTGCCACGAAATATAACCATCGGGGAATTGGGTCGATCTCAGCGCCGAGGTGGCTTATGACTCCTATGTTTGGTTTGCTGGTTGCGTGGGGTATCTTGACGGGAATCCTCATCATTCTTTTGATCTACCGCAGCACCCTCACCATGCATGAGGATGATTCCATTTTTCTCAACGACACTGAATCCCAGATGCACAAAGACCAAATGGAAGTTCTGGTCAAGATGAACCGGATCACTCCCATTGTCAAAATACTCGGTGCTTTGTCCGGAGTCATGATCCTGATCATCGCGGGATTGTTCGTTTATCAGGGACTGACCAGCTCCACCACGTTGCAATAACCGGAGCGCTGGATCTGCGTATGAAAGCATCGGCGTGTGAAAGCGCGCCACGCCCAGTCGTCCTAGGCCCTGGCACCGCTCGCTTCCTTGCATGACCACGCAACATCCCATCGCCATTATCGGAGGCGGTCCCGCTGGCGCCCTCGCCGCCGCCCTCCTGTCGGCAGGCGGCCGCCACGTCCTTCTCTTCGACGAAAAACTGGCCTGGGAAAAACCCTGCGGCGGCGGCGTCACCCACAAAGCCCTCCAGCAATATCCGTTCTTGACCGACGCCCAAAGCGAAAGCACTCTGACGAGAAACTGCGAGTTGATCAGCCCCTCCGGACGCCGCGTGCAATTCCAAACGCAGCACCCAGTCGCGATCTTTTCCCGCCTCGCGCTCAATGGATTGCTCCTAGATCGCGCCCGCCACGCCGGCGCCGAAATCCATCAAGAGCGCGTCACCCGTATCGAACGACCCAGTCAGGCATGGCAGCTCGTCACGCCTCATGGAGAATACCTCGCGTCTCACCTGTTGCTCGCAGCGGGTGCACGCAATCCCTTCCGCTCGCAGTTTCTTTCTCCGCTTTCACCGCG
>PMSZ01000248.1 GCA_003168235.1 Acidobacteriaceae bacterium | reverse complement strand
CAGCAGCAGTTCCTCTTCGAGAACCTGCGTCCCAAACCGCAACCAGCGCCCGAAGGCGTAGGCGATCTAAACGGCAGCCTGGGTCTAAGCCCAGGTCTAAGCCCAACGACTAACGACCAACGGCCAGCGTCCGGCAGCATCCACGCCGCCGACGCCCTCTCCAGCATGATCGACATGGGAGACGCCCCCAGCTGCAGCGTCTGCGGAGCCATCATGACCAGAAACGGTTCCTGCTACCGCTGCGGCGAATGCGGCAGCACCAGCGGCTGCAGCTAATCAGTTTTCGGCCACTATCTCGAGCACATGAAACGCGAAGCACATTTCGTCATCTGCGTAGGCAACAAGGGCTATGCCGCGTCCCTGGAATTGCGCAAGATATATCAAGTCCTCCCAGACAAAGTGGGCCTGAAGCATCATCAGATTCGCGTCATCGATGAGTCCGGCGAAGACTACCTGTACCCGGAGGAGTACTTCGTGCCCGTACGCCTGCCGCAGGCTGTCGGGAGGGCTGTTCGCGAGGCAACTGCGTAATCTGCGGCAGCACCAGCGGCCGCAGCTTACCGTGTGGTTTTGGTTGTGTGGAGCGGGCATTCTTGCCCGCTGCCTTTGACGTTGATCTTGATCTTGCCGGGTGCCCCATCTTTCGCGCCTTTCGAAGGTGGGATTCCACGGACCGATCCAGCCTGTGTTACCTCGGCGCCCCTCTCAATCCCTAAGCCCCGCGTGAATCATCGGAGTAGCATCCGTAGCGATGCAAACCCACGATCCGTTTTTGTAAATCCAGGTATCAATAAAGCGTTCGCGGTGAACAGTCGATTTTCCGCTTTTTGTTTCCTTAACCGCGATCACTCCAATCGCAATTGCCGTGTTGCCAAACACGCGCACCGTCAGCGACTCCGGAGCAACCTGCTCCTCATTAACACTCGCCTGCTTGACGCTCGCCATTGGTGCGCGAAGCAATCACTTGTTAAGCTTGTAGCCTATGAGACGGAAGACGACGCGCACGACGACACGCAAGACCTTGCTCCGCAGGATCAGGATTAAGACAAAGACAGAACTCTGCGTTGTGCTGGCCGCGATCTTGTTCGCACTCCTCAGCCTTGGAGCGCAACGCGCCTCCGCGCAGCAGAATAAGGTTGTCTATAGCGCAGACGAGCAGCCCATCGCCGATCAGATCCACGGCCTTCGCGCCCTCGCCGATGACGTGCGCGCGACCACGACCAAAGATCTGGCACTCCAGATTCGCAAGCTGCCAGCAACCGACAATAAGCTGCGCCTCGCGCTCGGTTTGGCGGGACTTTCCACCGAAGGCGATTTCGGACACGACACGCTGCAGGAAGTCGCAACTACGCTCGCCGATACCTTGCGCGATCGTCCAGCCTCATGGCAGATAGTGAAGGATCCCGAAGGCAAAACCCCTTCTCGCGCACTTGCCGCTCGCGAACCTGCTGATCCCTATATCGAGCTAGCGACGCTCGTCCGCTACGAGCACGTCACTCTGCCGTTCCGCTTCACCAACGATGACGGACAGTTTCAAGCCGCCATGACCAAGCTTGAAGCCGACGACCGCAAGCGCGAGCATCCCGACTTCACCTTGAAAGACCTTTCCGGCAAGAGCTGGACGTTCTCCGAACTGCGCGGCAAGGTCGTCCTGGTGAATTTCTGGGCCACTTGGTGTCCGCCCTGCCGCAAGGAAATGCCAGATCTCGAAACGCTTTACACCCGCTTCGGACCCAAGGGTTTCGTGGTGCTTGGCATCTCCGATGAAGAAGCGGCGAAAGTCGAGCCCTTCATCCGCGAACGCAAAGTATCGTTCCCTGTGCTGCTCGATCCCGAACGCAAGGTTAACGAAGCGTTCGTCGTCGAGGGCATTCCGAAGAGCTTCGTCTACGACCGCGAAGGCAAGTTAGTAGCGCAGTCGATCGATATGCGCACCCAGAAGCAGTTTCTGGAGATGCTGGCGAAAGCCGGACTAGAGTGACTCACGACTAAAGGCGCGCAGTCGGCTGATACCATACCTTTCGTGCCTCCGCTCCTCGACGTCCGCGACCTGAGCATTCACTTCCCGCAGTCGCGCGCAACGCCCGTGACTTCCGCACAAGCGGCCTCCGACGCGCCCGCGCTCGCCGTCCGCAGCCTCTCGTTCACCATCGCTCCCGGCGAAGTGCTCGGCTTAGTTGGCGAGTCGGGCTCAGGAAAATCCATCACCTCGCTGGCCATCATGGGATTACTTCCGCCCGCCGCCAAGGTCTCAGGAGATATCACCTTTCAGAATGGCAAGAGCGACACCTCGCCCGCACACCTCACCGCGTTGCCTCCCGATCAGCTGCGCCAGCTTCGCGGTTCGCGCATGGCCATGATCTTTCAGGAGCCGACGACCGCGCTCAATCCGGTCATGCGCGTCGGCGACCAGATCGCGGAAGCGGTCATGGCTCACCACCGCGTCAGCAAAACGGAAGCATGGAGCCGCGCCGTCGAAGGCATGCGCGAGGTCGCCATCCCTGAGCCCGATCAGCGCGCGCGCAGTTATCCGCACCAGCTCTCAGGTGGCATGCGGCAGCGCGTGATGATTGCCATGGCCATCGTCAACCGCCCGCAACTCCTCATTGCCGACGAGCCGACCACCGCGCTCGATGTCACCATCCAGCAGCAAATTCTCGATCTGCTCAACGAGCTGCGCCACAAGTTCGGACTCGCCATGCTCTTCATCTCGCACGATCTGGCTGTCGTTTCGCACGTAGCCGATCGCGTCGCTGTCATGTACGCCGGAAGCCTCGTCGAACTTGGCTCCAAGGCCGATATCTTCCACGCGCCCGCTCATCCTTATACTCAGGGACTGTTGCATGCGATCCCTACCCTCTCGACCGATCGCAAAGTCCCGTTAGCAACCATCGAAGGCAGCGTGCCGAACGTCGCGCAACTTCCTTCGGGATGCCCGTTCGAACCGCGTTGCGCGTATCGCGTAGCAGAGTGTGCCGATAAACTTCCACCGCTGGTCGAGGTGAGTGCTGCACATTGGGCGCGCTGCCCGGTAGTGAACGCAAGGTCATAGGTCTTAGGTCTCGGGCAGTCCAAGCCGGCTTTTCCTGACACCTGAGACCTGACGTTCGAGACCCAGCTCCTCCCATTTGCTCCGGGAACCGCTATAATCCTCCCTTTGTGCGTATCCTCCTTCTTAGCGACATTCACAGCAATCTCGAGGCGCTGGACTCCTGTCTGGCCGCCGCTCCGGCCCATGACCTCGTCGTCAACCTTGGCGATACGGTCGGCTACGGAGGAAATCCCAACGAAGTCATCGCCAAGGCGCAAGCTTTGGGAGGCGCATTCGTTCGCGGCAATCACGACAAAGCCGTTGGCGGCCTCATGAACCTCGACGAGTTCAACCCCGTCGCCGGCTTGGCCACCCTCTGGACTCGCGAACAGCTCTCGCCGGCCAATCTGGACTGGTTGCGCGCGCTTCCTCACGGCCCTGTGCATCTTGACCAACTGCCGGACATACAGTTCGTCCACGGCTCATCGCTCGACGAAGACGAATACATGGTCAGTGTGCGCGATGCTATCCAGCCGCTCATTACCGACCCCGTGCCGCTCACCTTCTTCGGGCACACTCACCTGCAAGGCGGATTCGTGCTTTCCGGTGACATCAGCGAGGGCTACCGTCCCGGATATCGCACCGTCGGCCAGCCCGAATCCTCCGACTGGCCTCTGCGCAAAGATCGCCGCTATCTCATCAACCCCGGCTCCGTTGGCCAGCCCCGCGATGGCGACTGGCGTGCCGCGTTCGCCATGTTCGACTCCGATGCGTGGATCGTCACTTTCTACCGCGTCCCGTACAACCTGCGCGTGGCGCAGGAAAAAATTCTCGCCGCCAATCTGCCGCAGCGGCTCGCCACCCGCCTGGCCACAGGACGATAGCATCGAGAAAGATTGCGTCACAAGGAGAGAACGACAGAAAAAGAAGGAAAGATTGATGGACAGAAACTGATGTATTCGCCGCGACTGCCGCTGTCAACTACGGATTGTGCCGGGAGAACCCCAGGCTAATTGCCTCGAAACAACAGGTCTTCAAGAGCCATTCTTCGCACCTGCCAGAAATCGAGCTCACGCTCACCGACATTCAGCTTGCACTCGCCTTCTTCGTTAAATGTCAGCGTCACATCGAACATCGGATTGTCCTTGTCATCCCGCACTACAATCGCGTGCTCGCGGAGCGTGAATGTCACTGAGCGTTGCACATCTTTGGTTTTTAGAAGAACTGCAACATCGTCCCCCTTTTCCGTCACCGAAAATTCATAAGGGGAATTATTGGGACGCAGGGCATTGCGCGTCTTGACGTCCTCTTCAATCTGTAACCTGAGCTTCTTGAAAACATTCGGCAACGAGCAGGACGAACGCTCGGTTACCCAGTTGAACTTCGACTTGTCTTTTTCTACGTTGCCGTTGGCTTTGGCGTTGTCGTTCGCTTTGTCGTTTGTTTTGTCGTTTACTTTCTCGGTCACGCTTCGCTCCAAAGTGCCGGCCACACCGTCAGTCGTCCCAGCTTCCCTGCGGCAAGCCGCTAATCGCCTTCCAGCCGGGATCCTGATTTTGACCGATGGTGGTGTCTGACGGCAACTCTCAGGGCAGCCGGGAGTGCCGCTGCTCCCGAGATCGAAAATAGAAGCAGGTAAACATCGTTTACGGAAATACCGATGTTCTCAAGCGACCACCGGACCGCGAAGGCGCCCGTGATCCCCAGGAGAATGTCGGCCAAGGTTCCGAACCCGGCATCCCCGGCGATCTTGCCACCGACCCAACCGGCCGCCGCTGCCGCGACCAACCAAACAAAATAGAACATCTCGAGCCTCGATGACCAGCACGTCACTCCTGACAGACGTGACAAGAACTCTTTCTTGCGTAAACAAATTTTGTCTCATTTCGCCGTGCGCCGAGTCTGGTCAAAAGTGCACACTTTCCTTGCGGATGCTCCTTCATACTCCCGTCGGAAAGCCTGCTGGGAAGGCGGGTACAAGGTTTCAAGGCCGCTCCCGCGCCCGTCAACCTCACCCGCGTTGTAAACTCGGTCAATGTCTTTGCCTCCGCGCCTCTCCAATTCCAGGAATCTTTTTCCCGCGCCCAAATCCACGGCTGCCGCCCACACGGCCCACGTCGATGGCGGAGCGCGTGGCAACCCCGGCCCTGCCGGCTATGGAGTTGCCATTCAAGACGCAGCCGGGCGTCCGGTGGCCGAACTCAGCGAATACCTCGGCCACCGCACCAACAACTACGCCGAATATCAGGGATTGCTCGCCGCTCTGCGCTACGCTACCGAAAACCAGATCAAGGCGCTGACGGTAGTCAGCGACTCCGAACTGATGGTGCGGCAGATGAAAGGTATCTACAAGGTGCGTCATCCCGAACTGCGCAAGCTCTATGACGAAGCGCAGCAACTCGTGCGCCGCCTGGAGCATTTTGAAATCCGCCACGCATTGCGCGAACACAACCAGATTGCCGATCGCCTGGCCAACGACGCCATGGATCGCGGGCGCTAGAAATCGCCGCAATCCTGAGCGAACCGCGGCAACATCGAAACTCTGAGACTTTCATTCTGCCGCCGAGTGATCGTGCACAATCTTCCACCCGTCCGGAAACCTGCGGAACACAAGCGTAAACAGCCCGTGCGGCGTCTTCCCGTCAGTCATTGTCAGATGAAACTCGCCGCGCGCGAAAGCCGCCTCCGGCCCCAGTATCTCAATTCGCAAATTTGCGAATTCCAGCTTGCCCATTTCGTGCCCCGCGCTCTGATAATTTTTCTTGTAGCGATCGAGCGCCGCCTGCCAGCCCTTCGATTCATGCCCACCCGAAAAAAAGGTCAGCTCCGGGGAATTCCAATATCCCGCCATGAACCCTTCCAGGTCGTGCCGGTTCCAGGCCGCCTGCTGTTCTTCAATCACCTTGCGGATCGCCGCCCGCGAAGCATCGGCAGAATCCTGCGCGAGAACGGGAATTGCAAGCGTCGCGGCCAGGGCTAGGAGCCAAACTGTGTTACGCACGATCACCTCCGTAAGTCAGTTAGTTTCGCATATTGGAAACCGAGAGCATCGGCGTATCAGCGGCTTGCTCCAGGGTGGTAAACTTCGGCCATGATGCGCGGGTTGTTTGGGCATGTTTGCGTTGTCACGCTGCTGTTGCTCGCGTCGGAGCTTGCAATCACGCAAGCTCAGTCACCGGATAACGCCGGTGGCGCTACGCCGAGTGCCAGTGCTGCGCCAGCCCCCGGCGCAGCCTCCAGCGGCGGCGCCTACCGAGTTGGGCGCGGGGTGACCCCACCTCGGGCGATTTATCACCCTGACCCAGAGTACTCCGAGGAGGCTCGCCAAGATAAATTCCAAGGCACGTGTGTTCTTCGGTTGATTGTCGGCCGGGAGGGAACTCCTCGGGACATTAAGGTAACTCAGTCACTCGGCCATGGATTGGACGAAAAGGCCATTGAGGCGGTAAAGCGGTGGACGTTCGAGCCTGGGCAGAAGGACGGGAAGCCGGTCGCAACGATGATTAACGTCCAAGTAAGTTTTCGCATACTTGACACGAGGATTGCCAAACTTATCCAGCGCGCCGATGCCGGCGATGCGGAAGCGGAATTCGAACTTGGCCAGGCATACCTCCATGGCGAAGAGATCAGCCCGGATGAACATCTCGGTCAGCACTACTTGCTGCGCGCGGCCGATCAGGGTTTGCCGAAAGCTCAATTTGTTATGGGAGAGTACGCGGCCAGTCGCGGCGATCGTCCTGAGGACTACATGATCGCCTACATGTGGTATGCGCTAGCTGAGAAAAACGGATACAAACAAAGCAAGAAAAACTTGAAGGAGTTGGCTGCCAAGATGTCAGCGGAGAATATTGCAGAGGCGAAGACGCGTGCACAAAGCTGGCCAAATCTGCCAGGCAACACCCCACGACGCAGCAACCCACAATAGAGG
>PMSZ01000314.1 GCA_003168235.1 Acidobacteriaceae bacterium | reverse complement strand
CTCCGAATTTGGCACCTGGCGATCGGGGATGGGGAGTGAGGCGAACTTCATCTCGTGGGCTTGCGCTTCGCGCCCCTCTTGCTTCAAATCGAGATCTTGCTCTTCATCGGGAGTCAACAAAGAGAGCACGGAGTCAATTCCAGCCTTGCTCCAGTCCGCCATTTCGTCGTCGAGCCAGTCGCCGCCGCGCGGACGGGAGGCTAGAGCCAACTTTCCAGGCCAAGGGCCATGCACCCAAAAGAGTTTTGTCCCCATCGTTTAAGACTCCTCTTTCACGACGATCTCACGTGGCAGCGCATCGACATTCACGCCTCGTAGGCGAAGAATATGAATTCTATGATGTCCGTCGAGTATGGTTCCATCCGGTCGCGTCTTCAAGCAGTCTTTTCGGCCAGGCAGCAATGAATCCTGGAGAGTGTCAGTTGAGCGACGTTCCATTTCGGTGAGTTTTGCGAGGCTGAGAGAAGCATCTGGGTGGAGGGGTTTAAGCGGAGAATCCGAAGAACAACTCGACATCTTGTCATCAATTCCGTACCAATTGCCGCGTGGTTGCCGACCTCAAATGCAGATCTTCAGTTAAGTTTAATAGAAGGAAGGCGTTTAGACACACCTAGCGTGGTGGCAGAAGCTTACGATTTCCCGTCCCTGGAAACGGCTTCTCGGGTCCTTGTTTCAGCGCCCAAGAAATCTAGGCGGACTGCCTATGGACTTGCATTTCCAGACTCTGCATCTGGTCTTTGAGGCGCAGCTTCAGCTTCTTCAGCCGCACTTCCTCTAGTTTTTCATCGTCGGTGAGGTATCGCTTTTGGGTGAGGGATTCCAGCCGTTGGGAGTATTGCGAGTGCTCCTGAACCAGTCGCTGGAACTGATCGTGATCGGTCAGGAGTTGCTCTCTTGGAGTCAGCATCCTTGCCAGACCTCCTGCAGTTTGTTACTGCATTGTTAAAAAGTAGCACAGGAATCGGTGGGGTTCAATGAGATTTCATAGCACCCCCCAAGCAGGCGGTCCAGAGCAAAATTGCACCGAAACGAGTGCAGAATCTTGCCACTTTTTGGCGCAAATCAGCGGGCGAAGCGATCCGGGGGCGACGGTCAGCACACAAACGATTCGCGGGCGAAGCGTAGCGCGTATAGAATCGCGTCCTCTACCGGCTCCCGGTAATACTCCCGGCGGCGACCGACCTCGCGAAATCCGTGCTTGTCGTACAGGCTGCGGGCCGGCAGATTCGATTCGCGGACCTCCAGCAGAATCGCTGACGCAAACTCGTTCTCCGCACGCTGAATCAACACGCCCACTAAAGCGTCGCCGATGCCGCGGCGCAGGAATTCGGCGGCCACCACGACGTTCTCAATCTCCCACTCAGTTTCGACCGCGCGCGCGCAGATAAATCCGCAAAGGACGCCCTGTTCCTTGGGGCTTTTGCAAGGTGCGGGTGCAGGTTGGACTACGGGTTCGGTCACATGTTCGGCCAGTAGGACGACACCGCCCCTCACCAACTTTTCGTATTGCTCCAGCGACCAGTGGGCCGCGCCCGGCGTCTGCCGTTCCAGCGCGAGAATGGCCGGCACATTGTGCAACGCAGCGGCGTGGATGGCCATTTGCATCGAGCGTTTCGTATCAGCGTATCGCCTTAGCGATACCGCAAATTCTTCAAAATCAAACGCCCCTTTAGGGGCTGCGCAACGAACGCGGATTCAGCCTTTCACCGCGCCGGCTTCGAAAGAATCTCCGCGTCGGAATGACGGAGGTAATTCGCTTCCAGTTCTTCAGGACGAACCGTATCGCCCCGCTGCAGATGCTCCCAACCGAGCCGGGCAATCACGCCGCTGTTCGGAAACTCAATTTGTTCAACGCGAATTCCGGCAGCAAGCGCCGCAGCCCGAACCGCGTCAGCCAATCCGGCATCGGGCGTGACCACCGCCTTCCCTTGAGCCTCGCCAATAAACTGTTCCCGGCTCAGCAGGCGTTCGCTGTGCATGCAAGCGTTCATGGGAATGCTCGAGTCGAGTTCGTAGTCGCCGGCATACACATCGCCCCGGCCCGCATCCAGCACCGCGAGAACCCGGCCAAGCGCCGCGCCGCTGCATGCAACCGCCTCCAGCAGTGAAATCGCAACAATTGGCTTGTGCAGCGCCTCGGCCAAAGCTTTAATGGCAGCCAGGCCTATGCGCAGTCCGGTAAACGAACCCGGCCCGCTGGCTACGGCGAAGGCTTCCAGGTCTTTTTTGGAGCGTCCGTGTTTCTCCAGCAGCGTGGCAATTTCAGGGACGAGCTGCGCCGAAAAAGCTCCGCCAGTCAGCGCCACAACCTCCAGCATCTCGACTTGGTGTCCGGTCGTCCCGCGCGCCAGTGCGATGCTGCCCTTCTTTCCGGAAGTGTCGACCGCGAGGATAAGGTGGGGCATTTGTAAATTTGTAATTTGCAATTTGTGATTTGTGATTTGTGATTTGAAAACACCAGGATGGAATTAGCGGTTTCAAGATTACAAATTACAAATTACAAATGACGTCCACCCTCCACTAATTCGAGCAGCACTCCCCCCGTGCACTGCGGGTGAACGAAGACGTAGCGATGCCCTCCGGCGCCGGTTTTGATTTCTTCGGAGACGAGGCGCACGCCGTCTCCTTTTAGTTTTCGAACCGCCGCCGCTAGATCGGGAACTCGCAGGCAGATGTGGTGCATTCCTTCGCCGCGCTTGGCGATGAACTTGGCGATGGTCGAATCTTCAGAGGTCGCTTCCAGCAACTCCAGCCGGCTTTCGCCCACGGGCACCATCACCAGCCGGACTTTTTCCTGCTCCACGGTTTCTTCAGCCGAGACCGCCAGCCCCAGTTTCTCGTAAATGGATTTCGCCGAGGCCAGCGACTTTACCGCGATGCCGAGATGATCGATGCTGAATTCCATAACGCGAAACCATTTGTAATTGGTAATCGGTAATTTGTAATTTTGAATCCTGCGCGATGCAACCTCAAATTACCAATTACAAATGGCCAATTACAAATCCTCCATCGAATCTACGTGCTCCGCGCCCCTGACAATCTCCTCCACCAAAGAATACGGATCGCGCTTGTGCTCGGCAATCTCGGCCGCATAACGCTCGAGACTGCCGTCGCCTAACTTCGCGCGCGCGTTTTCCAGCATCGCATCGCGCAGCATCTCGACCAGTCGCTCCTGCCAGTTCTCCACCGTCTTTCTAAAAGCGAGGTTGTCTTTTTTCAGATAGGTCTCGTAGGCGGCAATGGCTTCGGCCAGTTCTTCCGTCCCGACGCCCTGGCTGGCAACGGTTTTAACGATAGGCGGCGTCCAGTGATCGTCGCTTTTGCGTGCTGCAAGCGACTGCAAAGCGCGGATTTCGCGCTCTACGCGCTCGGCTCCCTCGCGCTCGCTTTTATTAATGACAAAGATGTCGGCAATTTCCATGATCCCGGCTTTGATTGTCTGCACATCGTCGCCCATGCCTGGGACAAGGATCACCACGGTGACATCAGCCAGGCGCACAATATCAACTTCATCCTGCCCCACGCCAACCGTTTCGATCATAACCAGGTCGCGGCCCGAGGCATCGAGAACGGTAGCTGCATCGGCGGTGGCGCGCGACAACCCTCCGAGAGAACCACGCGTGGCCATGCTGCGGATATAGATTCCCGGATCGCTGTAGTGATCCTGCATCCGGATGCGGTCGCCTAAGATCGCGCCGCCCGTGTAAGGACTCGTGGGGTCGACCGCAATGATTCCCACGGTTTGATTTTGCTTGCGGTAGTGCTTCGCGAGTTGGTCGACCAGCGTGCTCTTGCCCGCTCCGGGCGGCCCGGTCATGCCGATGACGCGTGCCTTGCCGGTATACGGAAAGAGCGCTTTAAGCAAGTCGGACCAGCCGGGTAGCCGATTCTCAACGGTGGAAATGGCGCGGGCGAGTGCGCGGGCGTCCCCGGCGCGAAGACGGTTAATGAGAGATGGAAGAGGTAGATTCAAACAGCTTAGTGTAAAGCATGAATGACGATGACGCGGGTGCGGTTGAGGCAAGTTGATTTTGGTTCTAGCGCCCGATGGCCGTCGGATGCTTGGGCTGATAGAGGCCGATCTTGCCGCCTCCCGGAAGAACGATCGTGGTCAGGCTGCCCCAGCGTTCTTCTTTTACCTCACCACACTTCACCTTCTTCGCTCGCAACGATTCCATCGTCGCCTTCAGGTCGTCGCACATAAAGTAAAGCTCGTGCAGGTCGTTCTTCTCGGAGGGATGAAAAGCCGCCTCGGCCGACGGCAACGCAAAAATCAGCCACCCGTGACCAGCATCAACGAAGGGAAAGTTGAGGACATCGCGGAAGAAAGCGCGGTCGGCGTCCGGATCTTTGCTGGTGAGAATGACGTGGGACCCGGTGATCATCGCAGGCTCCTTCTCGCATCGCTGAATGGCGAGCATCTTAGTCCTTCAGCAACTGCCGCGCAATCACCAGCCGCTGAATCTCGCTCGTCCCTTCGCCGATCGTGCAGAGCTTGACGTCGCGATAGAACTTCTCCGCGGGATAGTCTTTGATGAAGCC
>PMSZ01000315.1 GCA_003168235.1 Acidobacteriaceae bacterium | reverse complement strand
ATGACCATGCGCTGGATTTCGCTGGTGCCTTCGCCGATGGTGCAGAGTTTGACGTCGCGGTAGAACTTCTCGACAGGGTAATCCTTGATGAAGCCGTAGCCGCCGTGGATCTGCACCCCTTCATTGGCGCATCTCACGGCGACCTCGCTGGCGTAGAGCTTGGCCATCGACGATTCGAGCGTGGTCTTCATGCCGGCGTCCTTCATAGCGGCGGCACGCAGGGTGAGAAGTTTTGCGGCTTCGATTTCCGTGGCCATGTCGGCGAGCTTCCACTGGATGGCCTGGAATTCCGAGATGGCCTTGCCGAATTGCTGGCGTTCTTTCGAATATTTCAGCGCGGCTCCGTAGGCGCCTTCGGCCATGCCCAGCGAGAGCGCGGCGATCGAGATGCGTCCGCCGTCGAGAGTGCGCATGGCATCGCGAAAGCCGTTCCCTTCCCCACCCAGCAGATTTTCCGACGGCACAAAGCAATCTTCGAAGATCAATTCGGAGGTGTCACTGGCGCGGAGGCCGAGCTTGTTTTCTTTTTTTCCGGCGCGGAATCCTTTGGCATCTTTTTCGACGATGAACGCCGAGAGGCCGTGAGTATGCGCGGCGCGGTCCGTGATGGCGATCACGACCACGACGTCGGCGTAGTGGCCGTTGGTGATGAAGGTCTTGGTGCCGTTGAGCATCCATCCGCCTTTGGCGCGCGTCGCGGTCATGCGCGCGCTGCCGGCGTCGGAACCAGAGGAAGGCTCGGTCAGTCCCCAGGCGCCGATGTACTCGCCGGTCGCCAGTTTCGATACATACTTTTTCTTCTGCGCTTCATTGCCGGCGAGAAAAATATGGTTGGAGCAGAGCGAAGTGTGCGCGGCGACGATGATGCCGACCGATCCATCGACGCGAGAGAGTTCGGCGACGGCAGTGGCGTATTCGACGTATCCCATGCCCGCGCCGCCATACTCCGGCGGAAAGATTATGCCCATCAGGCCGAGTTTGCCGAGCTCTTTGACGGTGGCAAGCGGGAATTCGCTGGCCTCGTCCCACTTCATGACGTTGGGTGCAATCTCGCGCTCGGCGAACTCTCGCACCGTCTTCTTGAGATGCAGTTGTTCTTCGTTTAGCTGGAAGTCCAAGCAAAGCTCCCTGGGGATAACAACCGATCGAAGTGCAAATCAGCTACCGAAAATTCAGGTTGGATGCCGTGTGCGGGGATGGCGCGAAAAACGTCGCCCAACTCTTTATTTAAGCATGGCGGAGCTCAATCGGCGAAATCGTCGAACCGACCGGTTGGCTTGCGGAGCGCCGCAGCAGATGAAAACCGCGCCACTCGATCAGTGGCCTGACATCAGTCGCCCGAACAGTCTCAAGAACGGAGTCAGGAGAGACAGAAAAAACAACATAAACCCGCCAAGCAAGACAAACATCCAAATTCTGGCCGACCTGGCCAATACCAGTTTTTGTCTTTCTACAACCTGTTGTTGCACTGCCAGAGACTGCTGTTGATTGTCCAACCCTTGCTGTTGGCCCGCGACGAAAGTCTGCAGGAGTTCAGTCTGTCTTTTCTGCAGGTTGCGAATTTCCTGCAATAACGCCACCGTCGAGTCATCAGCCATAAGTTCCTTATTGGGATATGACACACCCCCGGCACACGCTCCGGCTAGATCGCCGAAGTCCGATGCCTATTGCGGCGGGTCGGAAGCGGTCATTGCGAGGTCCAGCGCACGAGTCGGCGCGACCATCCGCCGAAGAATCGGGTCGCGCCCACGGCCGAGCCGCGAAACGATCGGAGCCCGAGAAGCACTATTGTTGAAGAGGAGCTTCGTGCTTTCCCCTTTAATGAGTTCCGGGGTATACTCGGTTGATTATCGGAGTGCTAGGTTCTCGATTTCCCCTCGACAACCTGAGGCGAATGTTGCCTTTGTCAGAGGACCGAGACGTGCTCCCCCGCTGGCTCTCCGAATCCAGGTAACACTAGATGGATGAGCGCGACCACAGGGGCAAAGATTCCGATAGCCCGACGATGCCGGGCACTCGCTTGCCCGACGACGTTGTCGCCGCGCTGACGCCTCCGCCGCTCTCGCACGCGCCATCTTCCGACGCAGCCACATCACCCCACGGCACGGCGTTACCGGGCGCCACGCCGGCCATGCCTTACATACGGGCGGCGGAGCAGGCCTTTACCCCGATCAGCAATATTTCCGCGTTTCAAGGTCTAAAGGCGGGAGTGCTTTTCGGCGGGCGCTACGAAATTATCGGCGTGCTGGGGCAGGGCGGGATGGGCGCGGTGTATAAGGCGCGCGACCGCGAACTTGACCGTTTGATCGCCCTGAAAGTCATCCGTCCCGAACTGGCGACCGATCCCGCGATTCTGGCGCGCTTTAAGCAGGAGCTGATTCTCTCCCGCAACATCACGCACAAGAACGTGGTGCGCATTTTCGATCTGGGTGAGGCGGAGGGCATCCGCTTCATCAGCATGGAGTATGTGGACGGCGAGGACTTGCGCACGGTGCTGCGGCGCGAGGGAAAACTTTCGCCGAATGACGCCATCTCAGTGGTGGAGCAGATCTGCCGGGCACTCGACTCCGCACATACCGAAGGCGTGATTCACCGCGACCTGAAGCCGCAGAACATCATGCGCGACAAGCAGGGGCGCGTGGTGGTGATGGATTTTGGGCTGGCGCGATCGCTCGGCGATTCGGGGCTGACGCAGACGGGCGCGATTGTCGGCACCATGGAGTACATGTCCCCCGAGCAGGCGCTGGGGACGACGCTCGACCAGCGCTCCGATATTTTTAGCGTAGGGCTGATCTTCTTCGAGCTGCTCACGGGAAAGGCTCCATACAAAGCCGACACGGCGATCGCCAGCCTGATGAAGCGCACGCGCGAGGACGCGCAATCGGCCTCGGACGTCGACGCAACTGTCCCGAAAACGCTAAGCGCGATCGTGAGCCGCTGTTTGGAGCGCGAACCGGCGAACCGGTATCACTCCGCGGTCGAATTGTTGCAGCAGTTGGCGACCTGGGAAGCTAACCCCAACATCAGCGCGGAATCTCTTTCGGCGATGATCGCGCATCCGGTGGTGCGTCAATCGCGCTTCAGCCTCGATCTTCCCGGAAAAAGCTGGATGTGGATCACCGCGGCAGTGCTGGTGATTGTGCTGGCGACCTTTGCCGGACGCACGCTGCTAAATCATGGGGCAAGTTCGGACGCGATCACAGAGGGTATTCCGCCGTTGAAGCAGGGGAAATATGTGGCCATCCTGCCGCTGAAGCACGTGGGTGACGAGAAAACCCTGGGCTATGTGGCGGACGGTATCCAGGAGGCTTTGGCCGCGAAGCTGTTTCAGTTGAAGGAAGTGCACCTGGCATCGACCGACGCTGTGGATAAAGCGGCAGCTAAAGATTTGCCCCTTGCGAAACTGGCGCGCGCACTGGGCGTCAACCTGGTGTTGCAGGGCATGGTGCAGGGCAATAGCGACAAGATCCGGGTCACGCTGAACCTTGACGATGCCACCACGGGCAAGCGCCTGTGGAGCCAGGAGTTTTCTGGAGCGCCGGGCGATGTGCTCTCACTGGAAGACCAGATCTACGGCACGGTATCTTCGGCCCTCTCGCTCAAGCTGACCGATGACGAGCAGGCCCGCGTGGGCGCGCACCCGACGGAGAACGTGAAGGCCTATGATCTCTACCTGCAAGGGCGGAATACGCTACGCAATGCGCACGGCCAGGACGCTTATAAGCAGGCCGAAGGCTTGTTCGAACAGGCGATCGAGAAGGACGCAAATTTCGCTCTCGCCTACACCGGGCTCTCCGACTCGAGTCTGCTGATTTATAAGGAGACCAAGGACAGCATCTGGGCGCAGAAAGCGACCCTGGCGGCGCAGCAGGCGGAGCGGCTTTCGAATAATCTGCCTGAGGTCCATATGTCGCTGGGGAGCGTGTATTCCACCACCGGCAAGAACACGGAAGCAGTCACGGAGCTGAAGAAAGCTCTGGAACTGGCGCCGAACTCGGATGAAGCCTACCGAAATCTGGGCGAGGCTTACTCCGAGAACGGGCAGAGCGATGAAGCGATTGCTGCCTACGAAAAGGCGGTAGCTGCGAACCCCTACAACGTGACCAACCACGTGGCGCTGGGCAACGCTTACCTGGGCCTGGGCGACGCGGCCAAAGCACTGCCGGAGTTTCAAAAGGCTACCGAGATCGCTTCCGATAATCCCCTGGGCTACGAAGGCATCGGGTCGGTGTATTTGCGGCAAGGCAAGTGGAGCGAGGCGATTGCGCAATATCAAAAAGCGCTGACCTTGGCCGCTGACTCGGTGACTTACTCCAATGTGGGCACCGCGTATTTCTTCCTTAAGAACTACGATGAGGCGACCAAGATGTACGAAAAGGCGGTCGCGATGACGCCGAACAACGAGGAACTGCTCGGCAATCTGGGCGATTCGTATCGCTGGTCGGGGCACTCCGATCAGGCGGCGAGCGCTTACGCAAAAGCCATCTCGCTGGCGTTCCAGGAGCTGCAAGTGAACCCGCGATCGTCAGGCATTATGGGCGATCTAGGACTGCTTTATGCGAAGAAGGGAGATGCCGCGAACGCGACGCAGTACACCAATCAGGCGCGCGCCATCAGTCCCGACGACGTGCAGTTGATGTATTCGGAAGCGCAGGTGAAAACGCTGATCGGCAAGCCGGAGGACGCGTTGAAGCCGCTCCGGCTGGCGCTGGAGAAGGGCTATCCGGCGCAGGAAGCCTGGAACGATCCCGAGCTGCAGAAGTTACAGTCGCTGCCGCAGTTCGCGCAACTACGCAATGAGTTTTCCAAAAAGAGCCACTGATCTCTTGGTTCAGGTCAGGCCTGCCGATTTGCTCAGGGCAGGCCTGGAAGCCATGCCCTGGCAATCCGATTACTGGTTCGCTAGGAGTTCTTGCGGTTCTTCCACGATTTGCGGCGTGATACCAACGCTGCGACTCCAGTCATCATGAGAGCGACCGTGCCTGGCTCCGGGACAGTTCCCGTTCCGCCATGAGCGCCGAACGTCATTCCGCCATCCCAGCAGCTACCTTTGACGCAGGAGAACTGCATCGCGAAACTCTGTCCGGCCTGAATACCATGGTCCGCCCACTCAGAGTGACCGTTGGCGCCCGACAGAAGAATCTCAACCGAACCGTTCTTCAGGGTCTTGGTGGTGCAACTGGAGAACAGGTCTGAATGGCAGCTAATATCGGCCGCCGGCACGCCCGTCTCAACCAGGGTCAGCGAAGTCCATGCCTTTCCGCTGTCATTGGTGAAATACAGAGTACCCGATCCGCTGGCAGGAATAGAGAAGTTGAAATTCTGGCCAACACCTTGACAATTCGGACAAGGCCCTTGGACCGAGCCGCCGCCCGCTCCGTGAAGGATGACTTTCGGATCATCGATGCCGTTGGCAAAAGCCATCGCCGAAGCAAACACTAGCATCAGGACGAACGCACACATCTGGAAGATTTTCATCAAAGTTATCCTGTTCACCAAAGGATTCGAGCTAGGATCTTCCCCAGCTCTCGGGGATTGGGGCTGAGGTTAGCGTGTTTACCAAAGTGGGTCAAGCGGAAACCGACAGATTCTTAAAGAAATATCCAGCAAACATGCAAATTATTGCGCATCGCGCTTGGGGCTGTGCATGCGCTAGACATAGAAGTGCACGGTATTGCGCACAGACAAGAAAAGCCGGAACCCGAGAGTCCCGGCTGTCCAGTTGGTTGTGTGCCCGGATAAACTTTTCAGCAACGCGAGGATTTGAGCGTTACGCGCTGCGTCGCGGCCGTACCGTCAAATCCCGGACTTGCGCGAGAATGCTGGACATCTGCATTCCGTTGAGCTGGGACAAGTACGGCATCACTTCGGCGACGAATTGGTCTTCCATCAACTCCCGCACTTCCTCTTGTCGGTTGCGTTCTCCACCGGAGAGCAGATCGGGCACGCTCACCTCGAGCGCTTTCGCGAGCCGTTCCAGAGAAGACAGTGTCGGGGTCGCTTTTTCGTTTTCGATTTTCGAAACGTACGTGCGCGGCACCGACATGCGTAACGCCAGCTGGCGTTGGCTTAAGCCGTTGCGCAAACGCAGCGAGCGGATGGAGTGAGCCAGCTTGAGATGTCCGCGTCCGTGATAGTCAACGGTAATCGGCAACACTTCTGGCGTGGGAGTCATGGCGGCGATCTCCGCTTCGTCCTCATCGAGCGACAGATGACAACGACGGCAGAGACTGTTGGATGTGCGGAATTGCACCAAGAGACAGCGGTCGCATCGTACAACTTCCCGTGAGTCCACGGGGGTTAGTGTGGTGGCCATTCAGGTTTTGCGAGTGCCAGAGCTGGGCTACTCTCAAAGCCAACTGCTGTGTAATCTGCGGGATTGGGCCTGTGGAAGTCAAGACAAAAGTGCGCCACAACAAAGTAGTTAGCTCAAATAATGCGATAATTGGCAGCCGGAAGCCGCGAAAACAGGGATGAAGATATGAGTCAGCGCGATGCAGCCTGGTGTTTACTAACTGAGTTCACCCAATCGGAAAGTTTGCGTAAACATGCGCTCGCTGTCGAGGCCTGCATGCGTGCTTACGCGCGCAAAGCGGGAGCGGACGAAGAATTGTGGGGAATGGTCGGGCTTTTGCATGACTTCGATTACGAAAAATATCCGACGGCGGAGGAGCATCCATATAAAGGCTCCGAGATTCTGAACGACCGCGGGTATTCCGAAGAAGTGCGGCGAGCGATTCTGTCGCACGCGCAGTACACGGGCGTGGCGCGCGTCTCGGCGATGGAGAAGACGCTGTTTGCATGCGACGAGTTGGCCGGATTTATTACCGCGTGCGCGCTGGTCAAGCCGGGGAAATCGCTGGCTGAAGTAGAAGCGCCGTCGGTGCGGAAGAAAATGAAGGACAAGGCCTTCGCCCGCAGCGTTCATCGGGAAGACATCGTCGAGGGCGCGGCCGATCTTGGAATCGACCTTGAAGAACACATCGCGTTCTGCATCGCGGCCATGAAGGGAATTGCAAGAGATCTGGGATTGGATGGGTCGGCGGCGCATGGGTCGGCTCCAAAATCGGCGTAGACAGCTGGTATTCGAGGTCCAGGGCCGGTGGCGATCTTCGGGTGGGCCAACGCCTCGTGGACCAACTTCCGATGAAGCTGGTCCACTCCGCGCTACAGTTATTTTTTGTTCGACTTCTCCGTATTTTGTCCGAGCAATCCAAAAATCTGCAGTTGCCTATTGCTGGCGACAAATACCATGCCGTTGGCCACGACGGGAACCAGATTCGCATTGCCGCCCAGGTTCGGCCAATTGCCCGCTTTCGCCGTGTACAGGTGCTTGAGGGTAGTAAGCTTCTTGCCGCCATCGGGATTAAGCGCAAAAAGGTGGATCGGCGCCGCACCCCCGCTCGACGGGTGCCCGAGGGCCCAAATGATGGGGCTCGCGGTGCCGTTTGAAGATATCGAGGTGAAGAACCCCGGATCCTGCTGGTTGTAGGTGGTCAAATCCCAGCTACCGGTCTGCGACAAGGCAACCTTGGGCGACGTTTCTACCTTCCAGACCTCTACCAGTGAATTGCCGCTGCTCACCACTCGTCCCGCGCCGTCGGTCGGATCGACATAATACGATTCGCCGCACCAGCAACCCCCAATGCCGTAAGTGCCGAGCACATTGTTCGTGTTCGGCGAGTAGCCGCCGAGATTGTCTTCGTTCATCAGATACATATTGCCGTCTTTGCCGGCTGCCACCGCCAGATGCGGGATCGATCCGGGCTGATCGGGCAACACCAGCACGCCACCGGAGCCGAAGTCGACGTCACCGGCATCCAGGCTCTGCTGATCGTCCGGCGTAAACAGGTCAAGCACCGTGTTCAGCGTGGAGGAAAGCTTCACCACGCTCTCCTGAATATTGGTCACGCCGTCGTAGGTGCCGGGGTCGGAGTTTCCGGTGACGAACAGAATGTTGCCTTCATCGTCGGTGGCTGGGCCATAGCCTGACATCCAGACGGAGGACAGAAAGAAGCTATCGCTGTCGGTGGCCTGCAGATCGTTGAGCTGTGCACTCGCCAGCGGCGTCAGGGTTCCGGTCGTCCAGCCGAGTAGCCAGCCTCGCGAAAGGTTCGCTCCCAGATCGCAGAAGCTGCCGAAGGCCGCATAAACATTGCCGTTGGCCAGCAGCAACGCTGGGCGCTGCCGCTGGTAGGTAGCGTTGAAGTTGAAGGTCGATCCGTTAGTGAGCGTTTGCGACGCGACAACAACTTGCGGCGTGACCTGGTCGGTCAGAGCGCCGAGACTGAGCGCATGAATGGTATAGGTCGGTCCGCTCTTGGCCTGCGTGTAAACCACAACATAGAGGGTATTTGTCGAGAGATCGATCACCGGCGTGGAGTTAATTCCGACCCTCGGCCCATTGTTGCCGCAACCCAGCGGATAACCCACCGGGGTTCCGAAATTTGGATTGAGCAGCACCTGCCCGCTATGCACATCGATGGCATAGATGGAGTTGTTTTCTGTCGCCACATAGACCACATCGTGCGTGCCCTGAAAACTTCCGGCGGTGATCTGCACGCCCGGAACAACGAGCGGCTGCGCATCGACCTGGTCGTCGAGGGTAACGGTGTGCAGGCGGCCGAATATTTTGTTCTTCACGTTGGCGGGCGTCAGAGTCGTCTCATTCTGGTTCCAGCCGGTGCGGTAATTATCGTAGTGATACGTCGTGATCGCGGTCTGTGCGCCGGCAAGCGACGCCATCGCGCCGAGGAGAACAATAAGGAAGAACGAGAGTGCGACCGTGACGCAGGGAGAGTTTCGCTTGCAAAGCTTCAGCATGTGTGATCCTCAAAGTTTTCTTGAATAGTTGATTGCGTGAGCTGAAATTATCCGCTCGTCCTCGCGGTTCCGAGTTGCTGGACACGCTGAAGAGAACGAACAAAAGAAACGCGAGTCTAGCGCATACGGCGCGCGCGTGTAAACAATGCTATTTGTCAAATCCGCACGAGGTGCAATGCACTGCATTGATGCTGCAATTTTCTGCGGGATAACAATTTGAGCCCGCGTCTTTGTGCGGACGTGCGGGATGTGCGAGTGCCTAGCGCACCAACTCGGCCAGTTTGCCGCTGGCGATCAAGTCGGAGATGCGAGCGAAATCCTGATACATGACGCGGTCTTTTTCCATGGTCGCGCAGACCGCGCGGATGGCGGCGTGCGCACGCTGCAACGGCTTGGAAGGTTTGAGCGGGGCGAGAAAATCTATCGCCTGCGCTGCCGCCATGGCCTCTATGGCCAGCGTGTTCCTAGTATTCTCAACGACTTTCTTCAACTTGTTCGCTGCCGTCATGCCCATGGAAACGAAGTCTTCTTTATTCCCCGATGTCGTAATCGAATCGACCGACGCCGGGTGCGCCAGCACTTTGTTCTCACTCACCAGCGCGGCCGCGGTAACCTGGGGCATCATGAAGCCCGAGTTCATTCCCGCGCCAGGGGCGAGAAACGGCGGCAGCCCTTCACTAAGCGCGGGGTTCACCATGCGCTCCAGACGCCGATCGCTGATGCCAGCCAGCGCGCTCAGGGCAATGCCGAGAAAATCTAAAGCAAAGGCGAGCGGCTCGCCGTGAAAGTTTCCTCCTGAAATCACATCGCCCTTGAAATTCCTGGCGTCGGTGATGAATACCAGCGGATTATCCACGGCGGAGTTCGCCTCGGTCTCAAACACCTGGCGGCAGTGCGCCAGCGTGTCGCGAACCGCGCCGTGCACCTGCGGGATGCAGCGCAGGGAGTAAGCATCCTGCACCCGGTCGCAGTCGCGGTGCGATTCGCGAATCTGGCTGCCTTCGAGCATCTTGCGCAGATTCGCCGCCGTCCTCATCTGTCCGATGTGCGGGCGCGCTTTGTGAATGCGCTCGTCGAAGGCCGTATCGGTGCCCTTCAGCGCGTCGCAGCAAAGCCCGCCCAACACGTCGGCGGAAT
>PMSZ01000477.1 GCA_003168235.1 Acidobacteriaceae bacterium | reverse complement strand
ATTTGGTGACCGCGAAGCTTCAGTTCCCGCTGAAGGTCGGGTCCGCTCATCCCAGGCATGGCGATATCGAGGATCAAACATTTGGTTTGGCCGATGCAATCGGACGCGAGGAACTCTTCCGGCGACGAGAACGCGCGGGCGGCAAAGCCGAACTCTTTTACCAAGTCGGGTAGCGACTCGCGCACAGATTCGTCATCATCGACCACTGAAACCAGCGAAGGTGTAGCTGTCATAGATTCTTCATGCCGCGATTTTTTCATGTCGCGCCCGCAGCCATAGCCTTCGGCATCGGCATCGGCATCGGCATCGGTACGACCGATGCACTCGCGCCAGCTTGGGTTGAGGAAGTCGATCTGCCTGTCAGGGAGTACTGCCCAGTGCCAATGCGAGTAGCCTATTGACGACGCGGCTGAGTTCGCTCGCGATGGAATCTTTTTTAGCGGCTCCCCTCAACGATCATGCGCCACTCAGGGCATACCGTCCATTACACTTTAGTATTGGTTTGCGCTGGCTTGGCTGACAGAATCGGAGGCAGAGAACTCTTCTGCAAGACAATAGTGCACTAGCTGTAAGGCCTAAATCCCTTAGTAAGTTCGGCAACCACTCGCCCCGCAGACGCTGCGGATTCATCACGCCGCATCTGTACCGGGCGTCCGAATGTCCCGAATATCTTCCGCGCGAGTCGAACCTTCGGGTGCACAAGGAATGGAGAACGAGAACGCGGCTCCCGGATCATGATTCAGTGTTGCCCAGAGGCGACCATGATGGTTCTCAACAATGGATCGACTGACGGAGAGTCCGATTCCCATGCCATCATTCTTGGTGGTGTAGAACGATTCGAAGAGTCTGCTCGCAGCCTGAGGGTCGAACCCGGCTCCCGTATCTTGCACTGTCAAACGAACGTGGTCGTCTTCCTCTCGTTCGGTTTTGATCAGCAATTGCCTCGGACGATCTTCGACGGCGGTCATCGCGTCCGACGCATTCCGGACGAGATTCAATATGACCTGCTGCAACTGGACTCGATCGCCCGTGACGAGAGGGAGGTCTTCGGCAAGTTCCGATCGCAGAATCACCCGGTTTCTCTGAAGATCGCTCAAGGATAGCGCAAGCACCTCTCGTGTAGCTTCGTTCAGATCCACCGATTCGGTTGTGGGGTCCTTCTTGCCATAGAGCGCGCGCAATCGAGCGATCACCTCAGAAGCACGATTGCCATCGCGAATGGTGCGGCGAGCAGTTTCGCGCGCGCCATCCACGTTGGGAGGATCGGCGGCCAGCATCCGCAGACAGGTGCCGGCGTTGGTAATGATGCCTGACAGGGGCTGGTTGACTTCGTGCGCGATTGACGCCGTCAAAACTCCCAGACTCGTGATCCTGGTCACGTGCGCGAGCTCCGATCGGGCCTTGCTGAGCGCCTCCTCCGAGGATCGGCGTTGCGTCACATCCTGAACTGCTCCAATGATCTCAAGTTTGCCGGCCGGGTCGAGGATTCCGTGAGACATCGTGCGCAGGTACTTGACCGAGTCGTCGGGCATCCGCAGTCGGATTTCGTACTCCTGTTCGCCGCCGCCACGTCGCGCCTCCTCGATCTTTTCAGACAACAGCGGAATATCTTCCCGGTGGATCCGGCTGCCAATCCGCTCCAGGGTCACGGGCGCATCCTGCTCCAACTCGAAGATGCGGCACGCCTCCTCTGAAAACGTGATTTCGTCCGTCTCCACGCGCCAGGAAAAGCTGCCCGTTAAGCTTAGGCGTTGGCCTCCCGCGAGAAATGCCTCACTGCGCCGCAACTTCTTCTCCGCCTGTTTGCGTTCTGTAATGTCCTCGGAAAGCGCCATGAGGAATTGCGGCACTCGCTCTGTGCCCGGCACTACAGAAACATTGTTGCGCACCCACATCAGACTGCCGTTCTTCCGCCGATATTGCTTCTCGATCTGAAACTGCCCGCGCTTTCCCGCCAAAAGCTCCATGATGAGCATCTGGCTCGATTCGAAGTCCTCTTCATGGGTGATGTCGAGAAAAGAGAGCTTTTGCAATTCCTCCTCGCTATAACCCAGCATCCCCTGGTACACGGGATTGGTCGCAAGAAATCGACCGTTCAGATCGGTAAGCGCAACCCCGATGGCTGAGTTCTCGAAAACAGAGCGCCACCGCTCCTCGCTCCGCGCGACCTGTGCGTGTGCTTCACGTAAAGCGCTTTCGTTTCGCTTTTGTTCCGTGATGTCGCGCAAAAAGCCTGTGAATGACGGCGGTCCGTCCAGCGGGATGCGAGTGATTGCGAGCTCCACCGGAAATTCGCTCCCGTCGGCACGTAGAGCCGTCATCTCTATACGCCTCCCAAGCATGCGGTCTTCGCCGGTCGCCAGGTAGCGGGCAAATCCCAGGCGGTGCTTCTCCCGGAGTGACGGTGGAATGATGACGTCGGCCAGATGCTTTCCCAGGACTTCGTCCCGGCGGTAGCCGAAAGTCTGCTCCGCCGCCGGATTGAACTCAGTAATGCAGCCCTCGTGATCGATCGTCACAATACAGTCGAGCGCCGAGTCTACGATGGCCGCCTTGCTAACCTCACTGCGCTTCAGCTCCCTCTCCTCTAGCCGGAGCTTCTCTTCCATCAGTCTGCGTTCCGCGAGTTCCTTCTTGAGTTCTTCGTTGGCCGCGGCAAGCTCGGCATTTCGTTGCACTACCCGTTGATCGAGTTCTCGGGTCACCCGCTTCTGTTGGCTCAGCAGCCGTGCCTCTTGCAGCCCGATGGACGCCTGATTTGCCGCCACGCTCAGAAGCAGCTTCTCCGTCTGCCCCGGAAAGTCCGGACGCCGAGATCCAGCTGCAATTACGCCAATTTCACCGTGCGGCCCCAGACGCAGCGGCACGATAGAAATGTCTTCGTCTCCAATCCGGTTCCGTACCAGCGGAGGCCATTGCTGTGGGTCGTTTCCCAACCACTCGTTGAGCATCTCGCCGATCTCTCGTGGTTCGAGCGGCCGTCGTCGCGCCAGTTCCAGAGTTGGAGCGACCCGCGCCATCTCGACAGGCACATCGATACCTGGGTCGTTCAACCGCACATAGATGAGATCCAGGCGGAGCATACTCAGGAGCGCATCGAGCAGAGTATGGGCGATCTGGGTTGGCTCGCCGCCGCTCCACATGGCAGGGAGCGCTAGAATGCTGAGCAAATCATTCATGCCACGCTGCAGGCGCTTGATTTCCTCGGCGGGATGTTCGAGTTGCTCTTCCATCTTTAGCCCAGCATGTCAGGCTGCCGTCGCGGGTCGTGTAGTGTATCGATGACGGCAGCGGTTCTTGCAGGTAAGGAAAAACGGTTGTACTGCGCCGTAATGAGTGGGATTATGATGCACCGCTCCGGACGCGTTGTCCATTATAACGTTGAGATTGGCCGGCGGGCGAAACCGGCAAAACGTGCGGCCCGTGCCGGGAGTGCGAGGTGCCAGAGGCTGGCCTGGTTGATTTCCATCGGACTGCCGTTCTAAAATTTCGAAGAAAATTCAGCTTGCACGCACTTGGCAACGAACGGGGTATCACCCATGTTGCAGGTCGCACCACAGGTCACACCAATTGTCTTCGTTGTCGACGACGATATCTCCGTGCGCGAGTCGCTGGAATCGTTGATCCGCAGCGAAGGCTGGCAGCCCGAGACATTCGCGTCCGCCCAGGAATTCCTCGACCGGCCCCAAGCCCTGGTTCCAGGCTGCCTCGTGCTCGACATTTCTCTTCCCGGCCTCAACGGTCTTGAGTTGCAGGAGCGGCTCTCGGCCGCAGGCACCTCCATGCCGATCATCTTCATCACCGGCCATCGGGATGTACCCATGACGGTCAAAGCCATGAAGGCCGGAGCCGTGGAATTCTTGACCAAGCCATTCAGCGATGACGTTCTGCTGCGCGCCATCCGGGCAGCCATCGAACGCAGCCGGGTTGCGCTTAGTCGGGACGCGGAGATACAGGTGCTCAGGGATTGCTACGCGTCACTATCGCCCCGCGAACGGCAGGTGATGGCGCTGGTGGTCTCGGGCTTGTTGAATAAACAGGTCGGTGGAGAACTCGGCATCAGCGAGATCACCGTCAAGGCGCACCGAGGTAAGGTGATGCAAAAGATGAAAGCCGATTCCTTTGCTGAGCTGGTGAAAATGGACGCCAGACTCCGCCTCGGGTCCGCCGCTAATCCGACTGCACGCAGCGCCTGAAACTATATCCTCTGCGTTTCGTCGCGACCGGCAAGCCATTGTTCGAGGTGCCGATTGTGGCGGGCTTGCCGATCAATACCAAAGTATCGCCGATACCATCGTCCAATTGTTTCGCGTGGATGCATCTGGTTTGATCATGGGAAAAAATCAGTCGAGATTAAAGAAGGCTGTTGTCGATGTCGACGGTTTTTGATTGGGGTTGCTACGGGTGAACGGATCGGTTAAATAAGCGTATTAGAAAGCGGGACATCCATGAGAGGGATCGCTTACTTGTTCTTCGCAGTGGTAGCCCTGTCCGGCGCGGTCTACATGGCCCGCGCGTCGGGACATGCCGATGGAGAGGCTGCTCCGCTCTTCGGAATCACAATTCCCCCCGGATACCGCGACTGGAAGTTGATCTCCGTGGCCCATGAGGCAGGCAACAACAACGATTTGCGCGCCGTTCTTGGCAACGATGCAGCGATCAAGGCCTATCGGGAAGATAAGCTGCCGTTTCCGGACGGTGCGATCATTGCCCGGCTGGCCTGGAGCTACGTCCCGTCGGCGGAAAACAACAAAGTCTTTGGACGGCCCCAGTCTTTCGTTGCCGGCCCTCCCATTAACATTCAGTTCATGGTGAAGGACTCGAAAAAATACGCCGCGACGGGCGGCTGGGGTTTCGCGCAATTCGATAAGGACGGCAAACCTAACCTCACCGAGGCAGCTCTCAAAACCTG
>PMSZ01000192.1 GCA_003168235.1 Acidobacteriaceae bacterium | reverse complement strand
CCTGCGAGCTGGACCAAGACGGGCGCGCGGCCGGTAGGGATAAGGAGTAGCGCTGGAAAATTGGGGGTCGCGGGAACTTCAAAAGCCCGCTGTCCGTGCACTGCCTGGGCATTGCGCGAGGAGGCGCGTTTTGAGTAGAATTTGGGCGTTCCAGCTCGCTGGTTTGGCCCGATTTTGAGGAGGCCCAATGCGAACCCCCGCCTCGCGTTTTGGATTTCGATTGTTGGCTGCTCTGTTGTTTTGTTTCCCTTCAGTTTTCTCGCAGACCAATGGTCCACCGGCCGACCCGCATGAGATGGTCACTCACGAGCCGCGAACCCTCAGCAAATCGGCAGACCGCTCCGCGGCCATCGACCTTTTGAACCACGCCCGGCAAAACTTCAATCTGCACGACATCCATAGTCCCTACGCGCTCAAAGTTTCATTCGAGACCAATGGGGCGGCGCAACTCGAGGGCGAAGGGACGATGGAAGAGTTATACGATGGACAGTCGCACTGGCGCTGGACAGAGCAATTGCAGGATTCGCATGTGATCCGTATTGGCGACGATGGTCACGTCGATGGCACGGATCCTTCGAAGCCGGTTCCGCTGCGGGTGCAGTTGGTGCGTTCGGTTTTGCTCCGGCCGATTGTGCAAACTCCGGCGTCGTTCGTGATGCGCAAGGCCGATGTGGAGCGCGAGGGCAAGACGATGTCGTGCCTGCTGCTCAGTTATTCTCTGCCACCGAATCCGGCTCCGCGTTCGTGGGTGGAAAGAGAAGACTGCATTGATCCCGCGACCGGCCTTTTGCAAACGTGGTCGGAAGCGCCGGGAATTTACGCTGTCTACGACTACACCGGTGCCGTGGCCTTTCACGGCCACACGTTGCCGCGGCAGATTTCCATTTTTGAGGACGGGCGCCCCGCAGTGCAGGTGCGCGTGGAAAGTTTCGAGGAAGCACCCAATCTCGATCCCGGTCTTTTCAAGCCGACGCCAGAGATGGTGGACGCAGGGGAATCATTTACTTTGGCAGCGCCGAGGCGAATGCCCTTGCGCGTCGATCCTTCCGATGGACCCACCTCGCCTTTTTTCCAGCCAGTGATCGTTCACGCGACCCTGGATGCGCAGGACGGCAGCGTGCTGGATGCCGAGGCGCTGCAAACTTCCGACCGGGACTTGAGCCGGGCGGCACTGGATGTGGTCGCGGGCACGGCCTTTCAACCCTCAGGATTTCAACAGGAAGTGTTCATCAACGTACAGTTCCATATGCCGGCGGCGAGAATTGGCGGAGCGCCAATCTTTCATTCTTCGGTGCACTGGGTGATTTGGGACCGGCATGGCAAGGGACCGCCGGTGAGGCGGGGACCGCGCATTGGGAATTAGCGGAGCGAAGATGCATAGGTTCTTCGCTTCGCTCAGGATGATAAGAGTGCGTAGATAGAGGCTGCAATCTTCCGCGCTAGTTCTTTTTTGACTTTCGATTGCCTTCGTCGTTTGACGATGCGCTGAGGAAATGTTGCACTTTCGCCGCGACTGTGAACTGCTTGCCGCCACGTTCCAGGGTCAGCTTGCGTTCCTGGCCGGGAGATCCCTGCAGCAACGACCAGGTTTCTCCCAACGTAAATTCGGCGACCGGTGTGCCGTCGACGGCGATGAGGCGGTCGCCGGGATCGATACCTGCGACTGATGGGTTGCCCTCGAAATCGGCTACACCGGCAACGGTAAATCCGTTGTCGCCTTCGGGGTGAAGAATAAGGCCGACGACGTCGAAATCGGGAAACCGGATGGTGCGTCCGATGTCGAAATAGACCGTCGAGTGGGCGTAATCGAGGCCGACGCGGTAGTTCATTAGAGCTTCTGAGCCGAGGACGCCCGTGGCGGAGGCTCTGGCACGCTCCCCGGCGAGAGTCGTCTGACCCGTAGGAAGGCCAGCCACAGCAACATCCGTCAGGAAGAGCGGACCGTATTGCAGGCGATCCAGGCGCATCAGCTTCAGCATTGGATCCCGTGGGTCTCCGGTATTGAAAGGGCCGACGGCTCCGGTCATGTGCGGCCAGTCGGGGTGGGCCTGAGAGAATTTGGCGAACAATTCTTGGGAAAGAAAGTTCATGGACGAGCCCAGGTCGAGGGCGAAATCGTAGTTTTTGTTTTCCAGCTTGCCGGGAACCTGGATGAGGCCGTTGTTCGGGTTAAGGAGCACCTTGCTTTTCACGCCGTTGAACTTCAGATGTCCGGGCAGTGCGATAGTGAGCTGGCGCTCGGGGAAATCGATGAGCACATCGTAGAGGCGCAAAACCGATGACGGAATGTTGATCTCGACGCTCATGCCGGGAGCGAGCGCCGCGCCGGCTGGTACGGTGATTGGCGGTGTCGTTTTTTCAGATGGCTTGTTGAGCGGCGACAGGGGAATTTTCATGGCTCCGATCGCGACTTCAAGCGGAGCGTCCGGCGTTTTTGGCGCGGCGGTGCAGAGTTGAGCGTCGCAGCTGATCGTGCTGATCGCGGGCCCCAGGAGATTGGCGACACGCTGGGTCATGGAGGGTTCGGGAGTGCCGTTGTCGACCCAGGCGCGTACGCGCTCGGTCTTGCCGTTGGGAAGTTGGAGATCTACGTCGATCACGATTCGTCCCTGATCGAGCGCGAAGGGGACGGTGACGGAGGCGGGCGCGTCTTTGGGCGTTGGTTTGGGCGCGGGTTGAGCGCGGACGCTTATGGCGAGGGCGACGATGGCGAGGGAGAATGGGAGTCGCATGGAGTGATTGTAATGGGATGATGGTAGTGGTTGCGGTTGCTCAGGACGCAGCGATGATATAAGTCATGTTGGGCCGTAATAAAGGACGCTCGCGGTAGCGATAGCAACTGCTAGAATTGGCGTGTTATGGCATTTCCGGCTAGTCGTCTACGACGTTTGCGACGCTCTGAAACCTTGCGGTCGCTGGTCCGCGAGACGCGGCTTACGCCTGAAGCGTTTGTGTATCCACTATTTGTTTGCCCGGGAGCGGGGATTCGAAAAGAAGTGCGCTCCATGCCGGGCGTCTACAACCTTTCGGTTGATGAGGCGGTCAAGGAAGTCCGCGAGGCCCGCGCGCTTGGAGTGTTGTCGGTAATTCTTTTTGGGCTGCCCGAGAAAAAAGATGAAGTTGCCACCGGCGCCTGGGCGGAAGATGGCATTGTGCAGAAAGCGGCGCGCGCCATTAAAAGTGAAGTGCGCGACGTGGTGGTGATGGGCGATGTCTGCCTGTGCGAATACATGTCACACGGGCATTGTGGGATCGTTGAAGTGAACGGCGAAGTGAGCGGCAAAGTGAACGGCAACGGTGAACCGCAATCGCTGGGCGCGGCCGCGGCTGCTCCTCCGGTCACAGCTGAGTACGAGATCGTAAATGACGCGAGTCTGGAATTGCTGGCGCGGACGTCGGTTTCGTTGGCGCGAGCGGGAGTGGATGTGATTGCGCCTTCAGACATGATGGACGGACGCGTGGGAGCGATTCGCGCGGCGCTCGATTTGGCGGGCCTGGAAAATACTCCGATCCTTGCTTATGCGGCAAAGTTTGCTTCGGGTTTTTACGGACCATTTCGCGAGGCGGCGGATTCGGCGCCGCAGTTCGGCGACCGCCGCTCTTACCAGATGGATGGGGCGAACGTCCGCGAGGCGATGCGGGAGATCGAGTTAGACATTGAAGAAGGCGCGGACATGATCATGGTGAAGCCCGCGATGCCATATCTGGACGTGATCGCCGCGGCGCGCGAGCGCTTTGACCTGCCGCTGGCGGCGTATCAGGTATCGGGTGAGTACGCGATGATTGAGGCAGCCGCGCGGAACCAATGGATCGACCGGGAGCGGGTGATGATGGAATCGCTAATCTCGATCCGGCGCGCTGGGGCGAGCATGATTCTGACTTACTACGCCAAGGAAGCGGCGAGGCTGCTGGGTTAGTTTGTTGGGCTGGCATCCTGCCCGGCCGGGCGGCAGTAAGTTGGCCTTTTTGCGGGAACTCACCAATTCGTGTAATTCCGCCAATTTTTACCATCCAGCCGAGCCAGACTGATGTAGAATCCGCCCAGTTTGGGAGTGCATGTTTGGCACGCTACCCACAGCTCTCGTCGATTGACTTAGTAAGAGCTTGCGCTGGCTCGAAAGATGAGGATGCGTGGGCGGAATTCATCCGGCGATTTCAGTTAGTCATTGCGGCCGCAGTGCTCCGGACCGCCCGGCGTTGGTGCGATCCCTCGCGCGCGCTGCTCGACGATCTCGTCCAGGACACCTACCTGAAACTCTGCGAGGACGATTATCGCCTGTTGCGGTCATTCCGGCCGCGGCAAGAAGATTCCATTTACGGGTTCCTGAAGGTTGTGGCGGCCAATGTGGTCCACGACCATTTTAAGGCTGCGAAAGCCGTTAAACGAGGAGCTGGACAAAGCGAGGCGTTAGCGGAACCCGTCCAAAACGAGGTGCCAGCCCCGCGCCGCCCTTTTGATCTGGTCAGCCAGCGGCTACAGCTGGAGCAGATCGACAAAGCCTTGCGCCAGGTGACGGCGGGGAAAGACCAGGAAAGGAAGTGCGCGATTTTCTGGCTCCGCCACCGGCAGGGGATGACGGCGAGTGAGATTGCATCCATTCCCGAAATGGGCCTGACCACAGAAGGCGTGGAGAGCATGCTTTTACGTCTGACGGCCATGATTCGCGATTATTTTAGAGACTCAAATCCCCACCGTGAAGTGAAGGTTCTGAAGCGAAAAAATCGTTCTAGTAAGAGGACGGGCACATAATTTGCAAGAGAGTTCCAATTACGCGGGGCACATCTCGAGTGCGGAGCTGGCAAGGCTGCTGGAAGAATCACTGCAGCGTGCAGAACCCGTGCGGGATGCGGCTGAACTACATCCTCATCTGGCTGCCTGTTTGAGCTGCAGAGAGCAATTTGAGGCGGCGGCGCTCGCCCGCGAACTGACAAGCATGAAGGCGTCCAAATCCGAGGTACGCGAAGGCGACTGTCCGGACCGGGCGGTGTGGCGGGAGATTGCCGGCGGCTTGATCCCGGTCGAGGAGGTGCTGGTCAGCATCCAGCACGCCAGCCGGTGCGACTATTGCGGTCCGTTGTTGCGCGAGGCGCTGGCGGAGTTAGCTGTGCTGAACGGAGAGTTGACCCAGGAAGAGCGGAGTCATATCGCATCGCTCGAGAGCGCGCGGGTGGAGTGGCAGCAGAAACTGGCGCAGCGCATCGCCGGAACGGCCGATGCGAAACAGGAACGCGAACGGTCGTTCTGGGCGTCAATATTTTGGAAACCGCGGCGCGGGCGGTGGACGGGTGTTGTGGAAATGGTGGCCGCGAGTGTCTCTCTTGCTGCCGTGGTTGTTGCAGGAGCGTGGTTTGTAAGACAGCGACACCAGCCGGCAACCGCGGAACGGCTGCTCGCCCTCGCTTACGCGCAGAGGCGCACGCTTGAACCGAGGATCGCGGGTGCCGCTTGTGCTCCGCTGCGCGTATCGCGCGGACCGGAGGCTTCGTTCACCAAACGTTCACCGGCGCTGCTGAAAGCGGAGGCACTGATCGCCGCCCAACTGAAAACCCATCCCTCCGACCCTGCGTGGTTGCAGGCCAGCGCCCAAGCGGATTTGCTGGAAGGCAGTTACGACGCTGCGGTCGAGGCTTTGCGGCGCGGCCTGGAGATCGATCCGCAATCTTCAGCGCTCCTGATCGATCTTGCTACGGCATACTTCCAGCGCGCCCAGCAGGAAGACCACAAAGAAGATCTCGGCGCCGCTTATGAGTATCTGAGTCGGGCGTTGAAGTTGCACCCCGACGATCCGGTGGCGCTGTTTAACCGCGCCATTGTCGCGGAACACGAATTCCTGTACCACCAGGCACTCGAGGATTGGGAGCGCTACCTGCAGTTGGATTCGAGTTCGCAATGGGCCGAAGAAGCGCACTACCATGCTGACGCGGTGCGGGAAAAGCTAAAAGCGCGGCAGAGCGAGGCAGCGCCGCTTCTCACTCCAGCCGAGGTGGCGGCCAAACTTACGAACGCGAGCCTCTCTTCCAATCTCGCGTCCGAAGTCGATTCGCGGGTCGAGCAATATCTGCATGAAGCCGTCGTATCCTGGCTGCCTCGAGCCTTCCCCGACGGGCAAGACGGCGTAGTCAAGACCAACGGAAGTAAGCCCGATGAAACCAGCGCCGGCGTCGATCCGCAAGCAGCACGAGCTCTTTTTTTTTTGGCGGACCTGACGAGCAGACTCCACGGCGACCAGTGGCTGACTGACGTTCTGCGCGGTTCCTCGGCGTATCGCTTCCCTCAGGCAGCATCCGCGCTTGCTCTTGCCGTCCGGGCTAATGACACGGGGCAGCACGACATTGCGCGCCAGCAAGGCCAACTTGCGGCGCAGTTATTTCGCGCTTCCGGCAATCTGGCCGGCTCGCTGCGCGCGCAGTTCGAGCAGACTCTTGCCGACCAGGTGTCGCGCCACGCCGAAGAGTGCACGCGACGATCGATAACGGCAGAAGCGGAGGCCCGCCGTTATTCGTACACCTGGGCGCAGATCCAGTTTGCGCTGGAGCAGAGTGTGTGTTCGGGACTGATGGGCGATCTCGGCACACAAGAAATCGCCGCCAGTCGCGCTCAAGGCGGAGCGCAGCAATCCAGCTACGGCGCTCTTTATCTGCGCGCCGTGGGATTTGTCGCGGAAAGTAAGCTCCTTACCGGTGACCAGTCGAGCGATTGGAAGTTTGTTTCTACTGGCTTGGACTACTACTGGTCGGGGCAATTTCCCACAATGCGGGGGTACAACCTGTATTCCGAAGAGGCTTTGGCCGCGGCGCCGGAGCAGGAGAACCTACAGCTGGCAATCTGGCGCGAAGCCTTATTTGCGATCGATGGTAGCGAAAATCTACCGTTACGCGCCGAGGCCCACAGCAGAGCAGCCAATGCTGCCGCTGCGGCTAACGAGCCCGGGGTTGCGAAACAGCACTATGAGGAGGCAGCGCGGCTTTACACTCTTGCGCCGCGGACCGAAAGCACCCGAGACAACCGCCTGGCGATCGAAGTCACGACCGCTAAACTGGAGGCGGATCAAGGCGCTTTCGACGCAGCCCTCCTCCGCTTGACTCGCGCGCAGGATGAGATTCGGCGGGTTTCTAATCATTATCTCGTGCAGGTTTTTAATACCACTCTCGCCGGAGTGCAACTTCGCAATCATCGCCCGGCTGAGGCGGAGCAGGCTTATCGGGCAGCCCTGGGTGGGGCCGAACAAGACCTCGCGTCGCTCACGTCCGAGGCGAGCCGAATCAGTTGGAGCAAGGATGCGGCCCCGGTATATCTGGGACTCGCTGAGACGGAACTGGTGCAAGGGCGGGAGCAGGAATCGCTCGACGTATTCGAGTGGTATTTAGGTGCCGCACAACGTGCCGGCACACACAGTCGCACCGGCGCGCGAAATCCTTCGGAGATGCCGGTTCGACCTTCTTCTGCACGTCAGATTCCCGCTAGTCAAACGGTGCTTGCTTTTGGAGCTCTGCCCGATGGTCTGGCGATTTGGGTGAGCGACGATCGCGGGGTGAGCGCGAAGTGGATTGCGAAGTCGACACGGGAGTTGCAGGATCGCGCGTCGAATTTCTCAGCCGAATGTTCGGACCCCAGCTCTGAAGTGAGCGCCTTACGCCGGGACGGGCGCAGCCTGTATGAAGAACTGATAGCGCCGGTGGAGGAACAGCTGGCACCGGGACGAACGCTGGTGATCGAGGCGGAGGGCTGGTTGGCCCGAGTACCGTTCGAGGCGCTGCTGGATGAGAACGATCGTTACCTGATCGAACGCGCTCCGATCGTTCATTCCCTGGGGCAGGATTCGCAGGCGCGGCTGCGCAACGACACCGGCATTTCAGCAGACTTGCCGGCGCTGGTGGTTGGCAGCACCGCGTCATCGATCGCCGACGGACTCATTCCTCTTCCCGGCGTCGCCGCAGAGGCGGACACTGTCGCCGGTGACTTCCACGCCGCCCGCGTGCTCAAGGGTGGCGAAGCCACACTCAGCGCAGTGCGCAGTGAGCTGCCCGGCGCTGCGGTTTTTCATTTTGCCGGACATTCACTCGCTACTCCGCAAAGAACGGGATTGCTGCTGGAGAGCGAAGACGGAAGCGCGAAGGCGCCGCGCCTGCTGGACGCAAACGCGGTGCGGCAGCTTCCCTTGGCCAGCTTGCAGTTGGCCGTGCTTTCGGCCTGCAGCACTGCATCCGGCAGTGGAGGTTCCAGCGGGTTCGACAGCATTACCGATGCATTTCTGCGTGCGGGTGTGCCTCACGTAGTCGCGAGCCGGTGGGCGGTGGACTCAGTTCAAGCCCAAGGATTGATGGAGGACTTTTATCGCAGTGCGCTATCCGGCCAAAACGTCTCCGACGCCATCCGGCTGATGTCACGGAAGATGCTCGCCAATCCACGCACATCTCATCCCTACTATTGGTCGGCGTTTGCCGCGTACGGCCGGTCTTAATTTGAACCAGGAGGCGCCATGGAAAACGAACGGTACTTCGATAGTCCACTGCTTGCGCTGGCCATTGCTTTGCTGGCTACGCTCATGCTCATCGCATGTCAACAGACCCAACAGGCATCAGTTCCCGCCACCGCGGAGCCCAAGCCCGCGGTGGGCAAAGATGTTTATGTGGTGTTCGATGGCCCGTGGGCTTTCGCAGCCGATCCTAAGGACGCCAACAGCGTGATTGCGCTCGCGCCAAAAACCAAGAGCCATCGCGACCTGTTCGCGCAGACGTGGGAAAAAACGCTAGCCCCGGGAGTTTACGAACTCTCGATCCCCACACGCACGGGGACGGCTGGGGGTACGATCGATCCCAATATTCTGGTGACGAAAATCGATCCGCAGAGCGTTCAGCACGCGCTCGACAGTAAGTCTGAACGGTATGCGATACGGCTTCCCAAGCCCGACGAATATCTGGAAGCTACCCACTATCGCAGCCGGGCTGACACCAAGTATCCTCCAGATGCTTCGAAAGAAAAGGATTACGTTACTTCGATTTCGCTGCGTTATGGCGTTACGACGCTGACCGGTTTTTCCCTGGCGGGGACGCCGGATAGCGGTAATTTTAATCCGCTCTTGCTATCGGTGGTGACGCCAGTCATACACTTTGGCATTGAACCGCTTCACGACCCCGATCCTGCGGACAAATGCCACACGCATGCGCGACAGGCATTCCGCGACCTGACCAAGCTGATCAACGTGTCGTTGTACGTGGATTTTCCCAATGATCCAGACGGATGCCGTGGGAAAGATCCGCAAAATGTTCATGCAAAAGCGGAAATCGCTCCCCGTGTTTCGAACTTCTTTGCGCGCAGCTCCGGCGGAGGTTTGAAACAACACCTGCTGGCAGTTATTTATTTTTTTGGGGTCGCGGCTAATTGCCAGGGACCCGGCATCGTGGGCGGAGGCTAGGCGCAGAGTTCTTCTGCGGGCGAGGCAGAAAGGATCTACTTTTTGTCTCGCCTGTTTTCTGCGCTAGCGGGCAGGAAGTAGGCCATCCGCACCAGAGTTCTCTCGGAAAAAGGTACGTAGAGCAACGCGGCCATGGCGGCGAATGCGAAGCCGATGCCGATCTGCGGCAACAGCAGGAATGGCGCGATGGCCCAGACTTCGTCGAGCGCGAAAACAAACGGAAACAGCCGCGCGAAAGTTGGGGCCAGCTGGCGGAAGTCGAACGCGACCGCGGAGAGCAAATAGAATCGCAGCGGAATTCCGACCGCACCTGTCACTAATACCGCGCTCACGACGAACAACGCTCCCCCGCCTCGAAGAAAGCTGCCAGCGACGCCGTCCACTCCGCGCAAGTGGGCGAGTCCGCTCACATAAAAGATGAGATACATCACCTGAATCAGGGCGAACAGGGCGCGCACCAGTCCGCGCGGAGGCACCGGCACGTGCAGGTCGGGGTGCAGGGCTGCTTCGCCTGCGGGTTGCGCGGGCGCGGTGTATTCACTCTCGTGCCCATCTTTGTGCTGCGCTTCCACGTGGGCGCGGCCGAAGACTGAGGTTGTTGCGAAGCTCTCGACTGGAGCGATGAAGCGGTATCCGCGCCGGGCGAGGGTTTCGACGAAGCGTGGACTCGATGCGGAATCTCCGAGCGCCTCGCGAATTTTATTCACGGCGGTATTCAGGCTGTGGTCGAAATCGACGAAGGTATCGGCGGGCCAGATTGTTTCGCGCAGATAATCACGGGTGACGACCTGGCCGGAATTCCGCAACAGCGTGCCGAGGACTTGAAAAGGCTGTTCCTGTAGCCGGATGCGCACGCCGTTCTTGCGCAGTTCTCCGGCGGCCAGGTCGGCTTCAAAAACGCCAAAGCGCAGGAGCGGGAGATCATTGTTGGAGAATGGCAGGGGCATGACGGCGCGTGTAGTTTACCGCGAGGTTGCCGCCTGTCGTTAGTCGTTCGCAATTCGTCCGCAATTCATCACCGACGACCGACACCCAGAAGGTCTACAATAGCGCCGTGAACTCCCCTGTTTCAGCAAAGCCGGCCGCGGACGATCATCACGACGATCATCCACAGCATCGTCATGTCACTTATGCCGCCGAGGCCACGGGACTCTTGCTGATGGCGGCTGTGCTGCTGCTACTCGTCATCATTCACTATTGGCGGTACATTCCTTGGAGCGCGCGCTGAGTCTGCTGGAGTCGACGAAAAAGCGCGACCCGCTGCTTGTGGTCGTACTGGGTCCGACGGCGAGCGGGAAGACGGCTCTGGCGCTTGAAATCGCGCGGCGCTTTGGCGGAGAAATCGTCAACTGCGACTCGGTGGCGATGTATCGCGAATTCGAGATTGGCACCGCGAAACCGAGCGCCGCCGAGCGCGCCGAAATTCCGCATCATCTGCTGGATTGTGTCGATCCACTGGCCGACGTCAGCGCGGGGAAGTATGCGCGGCAGGCGCGGCAGGTCCTGAACGAGATTGCTTTACGTGGGAGCGTCTCGCAAGAAAACGGGCAGAAGGGAGTTTTGCCGATCGTGAGCGGCGGCACGGGACTCTATCTTCGCGCGTTGCTTGAGGGACTTTTCGCCGGACCGCAACGATCCGAAGAGCTACGCGACAAACTTCGAGAGCGCGCGCGGAAGCGCGGCGTCGAGCATCTGCATCGCATCCTGCTACGGCTCGACCCGTCGGCTGCGGAGCGCATTCACGCCAACGATGTTCCGAAGGTGATCCGGGCGATTGAAGTCTGCCTGGCGTCAAGCCAAGCCTCGCGCCGGAATATGACCGAACTTTGGCAGCAGGGTCGCGAACCGCTGCGCGGCTTTCGTATTCTGCGTCTGGGACTGAATCCGGAGCGCGAAACCCTTTACACCCGCATCAACCAACGGGCGGCGAGGATGTTAGACGATGCGCGAGTTGACGGGGGACTGATCGCCGAGACGGAAAGGCTGCTGGCAAAATACGGCGCGGAAGCACGACCGCTGGCATCGTTGGGGTACAAGCAGGCGGTGCAGTTCTTGCGCGGAGAATTGGATGGGGCGTCGGCAATCGCGGCGGCGCAGCAGGCCCATCGCAACTACGCTAAACGCCAGATCACGTGGTTCCGGCGCGAATCGGCCGTGCAGTGGCTGGCTGGGTTTGGGGATGAGGCTGGGATTCAGGCAGAAGCGATTGCGGTAGTTGGACGGGAAATACGAAACTAATCAGGGAAGTTCTGTGAGCGTTCGCTCGACTTTTGCTATTGTCAATGGCATGGTTCGACACCTGCTGCTGATCGCGCTTCTGCTGGTCGCGGCGTTTTGCGTTGGTAAAGATAAGAGCAAAGAACGTTATCAGCAGGTTGGGCCGATCCATCTCGACAACTCTGGCCGAAAGTGGGCGGAGAAGACGCTGCGCAAGATGTCTCCCGAAGAGAAGGTTGGCCAGCTTTTCGGGATCAAGGTGCTGGCGCAATTCCTGAACGACGCAGACCCAAGGTGGATTCAGCTGCGAGACAGTGTTCGCAAGTATCACATCGGATCGCTGGTGATGACGGTTCCGGTGGATGGTCCGGTGCTCCTCAGAAGCCAGCCCTACGTGGCCGCAGAGCTGCTCAACCGGTTGCAGAGATCGTCGAAGCTGCCGCTGATGGTCGCGGCGGATTTTGAACGCGGCGTCTCCATGCGGCTGAACGGCGTGACCGTCTTTCCTCACGCGATGGCTTTTGGGGCGACCGGTAAAACCGAGAATGCCGAGATCTTCGGACGCATCTCGGCGCTCGAGGCGCGGGCGGTCGGCGTGCAGTGGAATTTCTTTCCCGACGCCGACGTGAATTCGAATCCCGCGAATCCCATCATCAACACGCGTTCTTTCGGAGGAGATCCGAACCGGGTGGGCGATTTTGTCGTGGCCTACATTCGCGGCGCGCACGAAGGTGGCCTGTTGACTACGGCGAAGCATTTTCCGGGGCACGGCGATACGGCTTCCGATTCTCATCTTGGACTCGCGCAAGTGACGGGCGACCGGGCGCGCCTGGATGCGATCGAGTTGCTTCCGTTCAAGCGTGCCATCGAGGCCGGCGTGGATGCCGTGATGGTGGCGCACGTTACGGTTCCTGCGCTCGATTCGGAGCCGAAGCAAGTGGCCACAACTTCCAAGGCGATTGTGGACGGAGTGCTAAAAGAAGAAATGGGATTCAAAGGGGTTGTCGTGACCGACGCGCTCGATATGGCGGGGCTGACGCGGCTGTATGCCAAGAATGTTGGCCGGGCAGCGGTGGAGTCGTTCAAAGCTGGCAATGACGTCTTGATCATTCCGGCCGATCTTGACGCCAGCTACCGGGCGATGCTGCAGGCGGTAGAGAGCGGCGAAATCGGCCGCGACCGGCTCGATCAGTCGGTGCGTAAGATTCTGGAACTAAAGGCCTCTGTCGGTCTGAACAAGGCCCGACTGGTGGATCTTGGCCAACTTTCGAACGAGATTGCGAAGCCGGAGAACGTGGCCGAGGGGCAGCGCATCGCCGATGAAGCCATCACTCTCGTGCGCGACAACGGGAAGGTCATCCCCCTGCAGTCTGTTGGAACTCCTGAAGCCGGACTTCCGTATCAATCCTTGACAGAAGCCGGCAACCGTCTTGTAGTGGTGATTTTTTCTGATGATTTGCGTACCGACTCGGGACGGATGCTGGAACGGCAGGTTCTGGCACGGGTACCGGACGCACGCGTGATCTATGTTGATGCGCGCTCGGTGGCGGGCATGAAAGAGGCAGTGGTACAGGCGGTGGGAGCGGCGGAGCATGTGATCGCTGCAGTGTACGTGGTTCCGACTGCGGGTAAGGCGGTGCGCGCCGCGGGAGGCGGATTGAAAAATACGGTGGCCATGGACGACGCGACCGGATCGTTGCTCGCTGCCGTGCTTGATCGCGCCGCCGAACGGACGGTTGTACTGGCGATGGGCAATCCTTATGTGATCGAGGATTTTCCCGCGATCCAGAATTATGTTTGTGCATTCTCGAATGTAACGGTTTCGGAAACAGCTGCGATAAAAGCACTCTTCGGCGAGATTCCGATCGGCGGTCATTTGCCGGTGACGATTCCCGGCGTCGCATCGCGCGGCGACGGGCTCGAGCGCCACGCCCGAAGCAGCGCGACTCAAAATGGTTCAGGAGGTTCCGATGTTCGACCCTAAAAAACACAACCCGAAAAACTTCGACCACAAAATGCTCCGTGTCACGATGACGAAGCTCTCGCTAGGCGCACTGATTGCCGCTCTTGGCATTTTTCCCGCCTGCAGCATCAACGCGAACGACGGCGGCAAAGGCGGTGAGAAGCATGTTGATATCAAGTCTCCGATGGGCGACTTGCACGTCAGCGAGGCAGTCGATATTCACGACGCCGGCCTGACCATCTATCCTGGCGCAAAGCCGGCCCCGAAAGACGATGGCGACGACAAGAAGAGCGCTAATGTGAACCTTTCCATACCGGGATTCGCGCTGAAGGTGGTGGCGGCGGAGTTTATTTCCGATGACGCTCCCGAGAAAATTCTTGCCTACTACAACAAAGAGCTGCCGAAATACGGCAAGCCCATTCAGTGCCACGGCGGCTGGAATGGCGGCCACGTGAACTACGACAGCAAAGACAACATGGCGAAACCAGTCTCATGCGGGGACGACGTCAGTTCAGACGCGGTGGAGTTGAAGGTGGGAACCGACGGAAACCAGCACATCGTATCGGTGAAGCCCAGCCATACGGGTTCTCGCTTTGCCCTGGTTTATGTGCGTGTGCACACGGGATCGGACGACACGATTTAGGAGGCATTGCGACACCGAGTGATTGCAGTCTTGAGTCGCCGGCGCGATTCCCCAATGTCCTGATGTCTTGCTCTCCGCTTCGTAGTGCGCTAGCTTCAAAGCTGTGGAGCACCCCTGCCAACAGTGTGGGACGACGATTGAGGATGGACGGCCGTTTTGTCCGCAGTGCCGCGCACCGCAGATCCACGTGCGGGTTGCGGAGCCGGAGGCCGGAGTTGCTGGCGGCCCGGATGGCGTGCCAGACGGGTTTTCTCCCGAGAACCCGCAAGCGGGATTGCTCGACCACCCCGACACAATAAACGGAAAAATTGCGGTTCGCGCTGCGCTGAAGGCAGGCGTGCTCGGAATGTTTATCGGAATCATCCCGGTGCTCGGCATGATGCTGACCGGGGCGCTGGCGGTTTATTTCTATCGCCGGAAAGGCAGGTCCGTCCGTACTGCTGTTCTTGGTGCACGGCTGGGAGCGGCGGCGGGTGTGGTTGTTTTTGGCATTAACGCCCTGGCTACGATTCCGATCATCATGCTTCACGCCCAGCAGCAGTGCGTAGATGAGATTGTCGAGTTAGCGAGGAAGGGCGGATTCGACACGACCGCACCTCAGTTTCAGACGAGCATCCACAGCCTGTTCACTCCGTCGGGGCTGGCAGCATTTTTCATTTTTGCGGTGGTGCTGGGATCGGTGGGCGGCGCGCTCGCGTCTCTACTACTGCGATCTGATAAACCGCGAATTTAATACACAATGCGTTGGACCTAGCCCTTCTCGCTTGCGTTTCGGCTCGGCCTTGCTCTCGTCTTTCTGCACGCGTATGATGCAGCGTTTATGAATTTGCCCACGCCAGGCCGCCACGCAGAGGTGCATCAGCACGAACTTAGGCAACCCGAACTTCAGCAGAAGGCGCAGCTGATGTCGGCGTCGGAAGTGGAGCGAACGCTGATCCGGCTGGCGCATGAAATTCTCGAAAAAAACAATGGTGTCGAAGATCTGGCGCTGGTTGGCATCCGGCGCCGCGGCGTTCCTCTGGCCGAGCGGCTGGCCAAGATCATTCGGCGGATTGAAAAGAAGCCGGTATTGCTCGGCACGCTCGACATAACCCTCTACCGCGACGATCTTTCTCTTGACGAGCGGACTTTGGACGAGCGGCCTTTGGACGGACGGACGTTTGACCAACGAACCAGCGATGCCAGGCCCGTGGTGAGGAAAACGGAGCTGGAAATTCCCATCACGGACAAGTCGGTGGTGCTGGTGGATGACGTGCTCTACACTGGCCGCACGACCCGCGCCGCGATGGACGCGCTGTTTCGCTCGGGCCGTCCCAAGCGCCTGCAGTTGTGTGTGTTAATCGACCGCGGCCATCGCGAACTGCCGAT
>PMSZ01000161.1 GCA_003168235.1 Acidobacteriaceae bacterium | reverse complement strand
GCTTCGTCCGCATGGAGAAGATGCAGTTCGTCGATCCGGCGGAGATTCAGAGCGCCTTGCAATCGCACCAGCCCGTCCAATTCTCGGGGCAGGCTTTAGCTGGCGGAGCCGTCAGCGTTTATCCCAACCGTGAGTTGATGATCACCGACTTGTCCGTAGTCCAGGACGTAGGTACTAACGGTAACGGTCGGGTGTACGACAGCTGCATCGACCCCAGCGACCCGACATCAGCGGCCAATGGCAATCCCGCCGGCGCATGGACCTTGGCCATACTGATGATGGCCATGGCGAACACCACCAATATTCAAGTCGCCGAACAGATGTTAAACACGATGCTCTCCTCCTGGCAGAACGAGCAAACGATCAACGGTTTCACGGTTCAACCAAGGGGTGGCATTGGAGTTCTCGCTCAATCGGGTCTGCTCGGTAACTGGCCTGTGGACCCCAATAACCCCTCGCTCCCGTCGCTGCTCAACCCGCCCGTGCGATTGAATGCCATCGTCAATCGTATCGATTTGGGGCAGAACTTCAATCCAGCGACTGCGGGCGAGCTTAGATTCATCTTCGGGGTTACGGCTGGTACCAGCCCCGGCGGATCCTGTGCGGCGGATCCAAAGGCGCCGTTTGACATCATCATCGAATTTAATGTTCCTTCTACATTCAGTCCGAACGCGTGGGCAAATGTGTGGAATAGTCTGGGGAACGAGCTGACTAACGAGCCTCCTGATGCCTTTCCGGCGGCGCTGCAGTCGCAGGTCACCGACGCGGTTGTAACCGCCGGCGCTTGCGGCGGCTCCAGTTGCCTGGCGCAAATACGGACGACTGAACTTGACCTGGCTGCAGGTGAAACAGAGAACTTTTGGGAACAGCGGGAGTTCCATCTCGGGCAAGATCAGTACGGAAACCCGGTGCTGCAACAGTCAACTGTCGCCATGACACCGGATGGGAGCTTTAACTTCGGGCAGCCAAAGTGTAATGGAACCGGGATGCCGGCCTGCGCCGTCCCCGGAACCTTGGTGAGCTACATCAATACGAATCAAACCGAGATTCTCGACACTCTCGGTGCGCTGCCGTTTGTTACTCCGGACTATCCGGCAGGCACGCCGTTCCTCGGAGGTTCGGCGTTCAACCCCGACGGTGTGAGCCGGGGCGGCAAAGGCGGTGCCACGGCTGCATTCTGGGAAGACGCTACCAAGACAACGAGCCCGCAGGCCAGGACTTACTTCTCCGCGAACACCTGCAATGCCTGTCACGGAGTCGACACTGCGACTCTCTTTGTGCATGTAGGCACTCGCACCACCAGCAAAGCGTCCAACCTCTCCGGCTTCCTGGTTGGTTGTCAACCCGGCAGCAATACCTGCCTTCCTGGAGAGCCGAACACGTGCTTGCTGTCGACGCCAAATCTGGCCTGCACGGAGCAAATACTCGATCCAACTGGATCCGGGACAACGACCAGTTTCGGCGACATCGGCCGGCGGGTAGTAGTTTTGTCGGGCTTGGTGACGAACGGACCTCGCTCTGGCGGGATGCTGTTGCCACTCGTTAACCAGCCCATCGGCGTTCACTGACAGAGTTGAATCGGCGCGGATTGCATGATTCGGGGCTTCCTGGCAAGTGTGTACTCCGAGGTCTAGGAGTGTTTGCCGTTGGTGACAGCTATGCCCACGCAGACTGAGGGGCCGGGATTGGGACTTTCCGCGATCGAGGCATGGAGCGGCCCGAACCAACTTTGAAGTGAAGACTTAAATCACGGTTCAGAAAATGGACGTAGGGTTCGATTCCGGAGCCGGGCGCTTGTTTGCCTGCTCAGGCTCGCTCTGAGCCTCAGTACTCCAGCGTTTCGACTGTGTCGGTCACGTCCAGGCCGTAATTGCACTGCGGGGTGACTCCTGCTCCCGCGGGATTAGCAGTCCATCCCGGATCGGCAATCGGCTCAAAGTTGGAGTCGTAGAGTTGAACGGTCAAGGTAGTACTCGAATTATCTGCGAAATCGCTGCACTGTCTCACGCCGTAAACTTCCAGCACGGCGCCGAAAGCCCAATTCCAGGTTTGCCCATCCGGATTGATTTGGTTCAGCGTAGATTTTTTGCCGGTCGTTTGGTCTTTGGTGACGATTTTCCAAGTGGTGCAGGTTTTGAATTTCTTCCGGCTGCATGCCGGCAAAATTTTCCCGGAAATGGTGTCGCCCACGCTGACTTTTTTCAGCCCGCTAAACCACGCCTGTCCGGTCACGCAGCAGTTCCAACTGGCGATGGACCAATATTCTCCGCCACCGGCTGACGAAGCGCCGAATTGCAGCACTGGCTGCACGATCGTCAGGACATTGTTAATGTCTTCGAAGCCGGGAAAGAAAAACAGAGTTTGCTCCTCGTAGTTGGCAGGCGCCGGAGGGACGGTCCAGGTCGCAGCGATTTCTCCATACGAGGTGCTGGTCGTTGTCGATACATACTCGAGCCAGCCACTGACCACAGGCGACGTTTCGGCCGTTGCGGTCGTTTTCTGCGCCGTCATTTGCTGCGTGCTGATTCCCTCCGCGACCGTTTCGCCGCTCGGAGTGAAATGCGGGAAAGTGCAAGACGCAACCGTTCTCACACTTCCGTCCTCGCGCAGCACGCGGCCGTCGTACAGTAGTGTTTCGTTCTCCGCGAGCCCTTGCACGCAAGAGGGATGAAAATATCCGAAGGGCGTGATGACGTACTCCTGCGGAACGGTTGATGGGCGAATTGTTGCCTGCTCGGTTGCGATGGAAAGTGCGTCGAACAGGCAAAGCATCGCGAATGCCGACAGACCTGCCACCAAAGCGTGCCGCAAGATTCGAATTGTGCGATTCATGCCCAATCTCCTTTTAAATCTTCCGGGAACATGGCTGCGATTGCATGCCTGTCATTATGACGCGCCGTTCCTGGTTTCGCCAATAACAGAGGGCGTTTTAGCTGCTCGCGTGTGTGAAACCTCTTGCACTTTTTTCCCGAGCCGCCGCGACACGCGCCAGGAAACAAATGTCGAAATCATTGATTTGCCGCGGATATTGCTTCCAAGACCTGGGGCCCCTGTCCTTCGGCATCTCCACACACCTGAACTGTTTGCAGGGCGAGGGCCAAGCATGGATTGTCTCGACTTACCGTGCCGGAAACGTCAATCTTTAGTCTGACAATAGCCATACGAAACCAATACGTATTTTGAGTTAATCTAATCCTGGAGGGGAATTGATGTTGCCGCGATTGCTGTAGGCATGATTCTCGAAAGAGGGCGCCTATTCAGGCGGGTCTCAAGGGATTAGCGCAACGGAGCAAAGAGGGAAGAGGCGGGTGGTTTGTCAACGCGCACAATATTCCCACGGGTTCGGAGACTGTGAACGGATGCATGACACGCGGAGCATAACGTGATTAGGTTCTCTTCGGAGTCGTGGCCGGAGTGACTCCGAAACTGTTTGTGATGGACTTCAAGGTTTGACATCGTGCCGCAGGATTGACACCGCCAACCATCGCGACGCAAGATCTGCTGGCGCAGACTTTCATACGACACAGGATCTAGCCGCACGGGAGCGGCTTTGGGATAGATCATTTTCAGGACGCCTTTTGACACAGGCTTTCGAGGAAAGCCTGCTGCTGTTCGACGGGCAAGAATCTGTAATAGCGTGAGAGGGAGTTGAGCAGGATTTCCGGGTCGCCATTGTCTATGTGTGCGCCTGCGAGGAAGTCGGCGCAGATCATCTCCAGGCAGTAACCGCGAGACTTGTCTGTGCCGAGCATCAGGGATGCTGTTTCGATCGCCTGCTCGATGACTGGGATCTGGCTCTTATAGACTTTGAAGTAGATCAGCTCCGACGGCTCCTCCTCTTTTCCTGTGAGTTCCTTTTCCACCTCCCGCCGGAAGTCTTCCTTCGGCAAGGCGCGAGCTTTGTGCAACCAGGTTGCACAATCGAAGTCCTGCCCGTCGCGGCGTGCGATCTTCGCTAGCTCGAGTCCTTTTGTCCATCCGACTTGTTTCAGATCCTTTCGCGCCTGCGGCGGTAGATGCTCGTGGATGGACATCAGGTAGTACGCCTTCCTTCTCGATTCCGGGAACCGCCTCGCCAGAAACTCGTCAAACGACTTCAGGTTCTCCAGCCTCCAGTACTGACCCGCCCGCACCTCGCACAGATACCTGCCCAGTTCAACGAAACGGGTGTCGCGCTCTGCCTCTTTCTGCCGCTCCCACGCCAGGATCTCGTCGATCTTGGTGAGGACAAACAGGGCACGCTTGCGATTGAGCTTGGGCGGCATCGGCGGATACCTAGTAAGTAAGTTCGTCAAACAGACCAAGATCGACTCCTGGCTTCCGCACGAGGGCAGATTCAATCAAGTCGGGCTTGTCCAGGCAAAGCCCGATGAAGGGACAGGTTGTGCATGGATTTTGGGGAAAGCGTATGCCACTATGTGGTAGGAACAGCCCGGACTCGATCCGTCGGACTGTGTCTTCGACCAGGGATGCCCATTCCTGACGCTGTTCCTCGGTAATCGTGGCACGCAAGTACTGGACTTCAACCAGCCGCTTGCGGACAAAGACAACTTGGGCGACTTCGTCGATCCCGGTCATCCACGAATAGCAGACGAGTTGCGGATCCAGTGCGGAAATGCCAACCGGATCGTCTGGATATCTCGCGGAGGTAGTCTTCCATTCCAAGAGGCAGGGTGTGCCGTCTAGTTCGCCAATAGCGTCGACATAGGCCACAAAGTTGTTACCGGAACTGAGGGTTCGGTTGAACTGAATCTGTTGAGTGGAGCAGGGGCGGCGAACACGAACCCGGCCATCCTGAGCGAATCGTTCAAGCAATTGAACGCCTTGTTGTAGCATTCGGTCCCAAGTGTCGTTGCCGGAGTAGGCCAGACCCATGTCCTTGCACGCTCTCCACTGCTCGAACAGCACGGCCGCCGGGTCTTCACGGCGAAAAAGGGCGGCGACGGCCTGTTCGAACGCTCGGCCAAAGAGCATCGGGGCGCGCGTGTCTTTTTCTTGCCATCCGTCGAGGTAGCGGTGCCGGTAACGGCGCGGGCAGCTAAGATACTGGCTGATCTGGGTGTAGGAGTAGTTCATCGGGACACCTCCGCAGAACTGGAACGAGGAGCACTCGAAACCGAGGTTGTGGATAGTTCTTCCCACTGGCTGGCCGGGGCGAAGCCGTCGAGGTTAATGAGCAAAATGCCGTTGATCACGGTGTGGCTGATCTTCACGACGCCGCGGAGTCCGGGAAGAGCCTTCTCATCGACCTGTTCGTGGGCCAATAGTTCCGGGTCATAGAGGAAATCCCGCAGGAACCAACCGAGCTTCCACAAGGCCTTCTGGGTGCAGTAAAGCCGCCCGACAATGGACTGGCCTGCGGACGTACGTGGTTCAAGGATGCAAAGTCGGAGGACATAGAACGGTTTGTGGGCGTGCCAACGGAACTGAGCACCATCGACGCGAACGAGGAATACACCGTCGGGAATCTCCGGTTGAGAATCGCGGGCAGTTTCGGCGAGGCCAGGGACTTGGCGTTTCATGCGACCACCTCCTGCTTCGGGTGCGGGTAGCTGTTGAGCTGGCAGAGCAGGGCATTGCGGTCCTTCACGGCCCAGTCGGCCAGCTGCTGGACGAAGTTCTCAACTTGTTCCCTGCTGGCCTCTCGGAGCGTCTTCGTACCGCAGAAGTCAACGGCGTAGGCCTTCACGAGTTCGGGATCGAGCTTGTGTTGGCGAATGAGTTGGCAAAGACGGTCGCGGACCTTGGGGCCGCTGCCATTACCGTTCCCATTCCCATCACGGTTTGCATTCTGCGGAGGGAGCTTCTCACCCAGGATTGGGCTCGTCCCGATCTCCTCAACCGAGCAGATACCAATGCCATAGGCCTTACGCAGGGCGCGATTGACGGCTCGCGTTTCGGCCACGCGCATCTCGGCCCCGCGGACCAGCGATGAAACATTGGAGGGATCGGCATCGCCATAGCCGACAAAACCGCGGCAACGGACAGATTTGTAGACAGTGGCTCGGAAGGCATAGCGACTATTTGCCTGATCTGACAGTTGACGAGCTGGTTGAACCTGCATTCCAGAGCAGCGGCAACGCTTGGCCAAACGGATCAGACCAGAGTGGGTCACGTACCAACCACCACTAAGAAGAAGGAGGTCGCCGCACTTCAACGAGAGTGAAAAATTGCGGGTCAGCCCTCGCAGTTGCTCGAGTAGAACAGGCGGTAAGTTCTGCGATACGAATCTCTTCGCGAAACGCAGATTTTCGGCGATTAAACTTTGCTGACTCTTAGAGCACCGGAGTTTCATCAAATGTTCTCCTTTGTGTACCATTGTTGAACATTGTGGGCCATTCTGAGGGCTGTGTCAAGCGGAAAACTGATTGCGAGGTGTGGATGAACGTTCTAGAATCTCCGCAGCGTATGACAGCCAAAGACGAACGGATCGGGTTCAGAGTCTCTAGCGAGATCAAAGTTGCCCTATCGCAAATCGCTAAGAAGGAAGGCCGAAGTTTGGCCCAAGTTTGCGAACTGCTTCTCAGGGGCGGGATTCACGAATACGAGAGAGAAGGATCCAGGTACCTCCATCGTTTCGTAGAGCGGCAAAAAGAAAAGAGCAAGTAGTGCGCTTTTTTGGGGCTCAAGACGAAACCCTGTGGACGGATCCAAAAAGGAAGGGCCAAAGTTCATGCAGCGCCTGGTCGCGAAACAGAAGGCCAGGGTCAAAGACGCGTGATTATTGCTTCCGTGCCAAAAGGACTCCGTACGTGGCGTGCTCGGGGGTCTACGACGACAAGGCGACCATCGCGGAAGTATCAAAGCAGGCGATTACACACAGAACGTGGTGGATTTAATCGGCAAGGGCGGCCACATTCGCACCGTTCCGATCCCGGAATGGGCGAAGCGGGCGCTCGACGAGTGGACGGTGGCTGCCGGGATCAGGGACGGAAAGATTTTTCGAAGAGTGAGCCGGACCGGAAAGGTCTGGGGCAAAGCAATTTCCCAGAATGTGGTCTGGTACGTGGTAAAGGCTGCTGCGAAAAAGCGGGGCTGGAGCGCATCGCGCCGCACGATCTGCGGCGAACGTGCGCGAAGTTGTGCCATTCGAGTGGAGGGGAGATCGAACAGATTCAATTTCTGCTCGGCCACGCCTCGGTGCAAACGACCGAACGATACCTGGGCTGCAAGCAGAACCTAGGGCACCCTGTAAACGACCGCTTCAACCTTGCAATCGTGGCCGTAGCTTCTGCGGAACAACCACAGTCCGAAAGCATGCAAGCGACAAGGGCTGGAGATACAATTCGGCGAGGAGATTGCCATCATGGCCACCCTGCCTAGTCAAAACGTCTATTCGAAGATGCGCGACCTGCGTTGGTCACCGAAGGAGAAGGCCATTGCGCGTCGAGCCTTCGATCGTGCCCTGCATCG
>PMSZ01000006.1 GCA_003168235.1 Acidobacteriaceae bacterium | reverse complement strand
GAATCGCCCGACATGATGAACATTTACAACGGCAACGTGACCACTGATGCACAAGGAGATGCCGTCGTCACTCTGCCGGAATGGTTCGAAACCCTGAACCGCGATTTCCGGTATCAGCTCACCGTCATCGGCCAGTTTGCACAGGCAATCGTGTCTGGTGAGGTAGCTGGCGGTCAATTCAGTATTAAGACAGACAAACCCAACGTGAAGATCTCCTGGCAGGTAACGGGTATCCGGCAAGACGCATGGGCCAATGCTCACCGCATCCCTGTCGAAGTGGAGAAGCCGGAGGTTGAACGCGGATTCTACCTGCACCCTGAGTTATACGGTGCACCAGAAGAAAAGGGCGTGCTATGGGCCACCGCTCCGCAAGCTATGAAGCAATGGAAAGAAGCCAGAACCAAGGCGGCGACCGATGGGAGCGGAGATCAGGCCAAAGCGGGAAGCGGGCGACCTCAGCCGCTGCCTACGAAATGAGCTGAGGGGCAGCAGAGCTCTGTGTTCGGGGACGCGCCCCCGTCCCCGAACCCGTTCCCAGTTACTCATTCCCAAGGACTGCATCTGAATGATCCGGACGTCATTGCGCGACGTCCTCCACGTTCGAGAATTTTTGGCCGGGGCTCAAGGCGGGTGATGTCAGCGGTTTGTTAGCGTCGAGGATTCGCGGACGGAACCGAGAGAGAAGGCCGTTATGAAGGTGAAGAAAAGCAGCCTGCGCTTCGTAGCGATTGGCGAGAAACGAGGAGGGCAGTCATGAAAACGTTTACGGCACAACCGCGGTTGGTTTCACTGCTGAGTTTGTTTGTGTTCTTGTGGACGGCGGCGTACGCGCAGATCACGCCCCTCGGTGACACCTACATCAAGTAACCTACTCCTGCCGCTACCGCCACAGTCGTACTCGTCACTGCACTCGCCACCGCATCCAAAGCTACCGTGACGATCTTGCCAAGGTCGAGCGGATCGGTGATGGTGGGAAGGGTCAGCGGCACGGCGTTCGCACCTTGTGCCTGCTGATTCGCGCTCTGGGCTGCGGCTGGGCAGGGAGAGCCGTTGCCTCCGCTGCAGCCGGTCGGGTTCGAGTCGCCGGGCGCGGCCGAATCGCTGCCATCGCAATCGCCTCCACGGACATCTCCGCAGTGGCCATCCGCGTCAATCCGGTTAAGGGGAGCATTCTCCACGTAAGCGTACAGGTTTAACGTCTGCGGATCGCCAAACTTAGCATAGGGCACCGCCGTGGCTTTGGCGGCCCAGTCCGGCGTCATAAACCGGCCAAGACTGGAAGCGTCATACCTGGCACCGAAGTTGTCCAGTCCAGATTCCGCGTCCCGTTCTTTGCCGGTGAACTTGTAATTCTGCGCCACGTTGGGACTATAGTCGTGCTCTTCGCCGCCGTAGGGGTAATAGTCGATGTCTTGCTCAAGTGTTGTGCCGGTCGCGTTCACCACCACGCCATGTGAGCCCAAGTGGTCCGAGAAATAGTAGTGGACCGCTCCCGCGCTGTCGTCCCGCGCTACCCGTTGCCCATTGAAAAAGATATACGTGTTTTGCACACTCCCCGACAAGTCAGTCTCGGTCACGAAGAAAAACCCTTGAGCGCCTTGACGTATGTCTCCTGCACAAGATCTTCGGCCTCTTGCCGGTCATGCGTCAGCCAGCAGGCAAAATTAAAGAGCCGCTCGAAGTGAGGCATAGCTAGGTCCTGGAACGATCCCGATGGCAAGCTCTCCTCCGACACGCACACAAGAGTAAACCAGCGGAGGGTCGTTTTTATTCCCCACAGCTCATAAATATTTGCCGTGGAATAAAACTGACTGCTGTCGGTTCTGCATAACGAGTCACAGAGCGAGATGGAGTCGCTCGGGGCAATACCAGGTTCGCAGCCTGCAATTCATTCCAGCTTTGAAAGAGCAGAGCGGTGGTAAATCCTTTCGATCTCAAGACGGTATTCCTGGCCAAGCACGCGCAACATGTGGTGCTGATCCATTTTCCAATTGCGTTGTTCATCACGGCGGTGGCGTTCGATTTTCTGGCGCAATGGACGAAGAACCATGCGCTGGCTGCCGCAGCGTATCTCAATTTGCTGCTAGCGGCGATTTCGACGGTGCCCGTAGTGGCGACGGGCCTTGCAGCGTGGCAGTGGGCGCTCGAGGGGCAGAAGCTAAAAGGAATTCTGCTGATGCACCTGATCCTGGGATGCACATCGACTGTGTTGATCTGGCTGGTCTGGTGGGTGCATTTTCGCGCGCGACGGCGAGCAGGGATCTTGCCAAGTTACCGCCTGGCGGTTGAATTTCTGGGCGTCGCGATTGTGGCGCTAACAGGGCACTTGGGTGGCTTTCTAAGCGGCGTAAATGGACCCGGCTAGATGATCGCCGAGGTGCAACTCAGGGCACGTAAATAGGATCATCGGTAAAACAATTACAACTACGTTACCTTTTGCTGACAACCACCAAAGCTCGCGAGAGTACATTCTCCACTGTAGCCAATAGTAGATATCGGACGCGGCGAACTGGCTTAGCGAAACAAGCTGGAATAAAAGCCTCACTCGTGAGTTATCAACGCTGACAGACATCCGGGTGCACCAAAGGGAGCACGAAGTGAATGAACGAGTCGGAACGAAGCGCGGAGTCCCCAAGTCAGGAATCATCCTCCCGCAACGTTGGAACGCGCACGATGTCGCACACGAGTATCTGTTGTGGACCAAATTGAGAATCCAAATCAAAATCAAAAGGAAAAAGCAATGAAGAAAACTACACTTCATATGATCGCCGGACTCTTAGCAGTTGGTCTGGTGTTTGGAGTCAACTTCGCACACGCCCAGGCTGGCACTCTGGATCCAACCTTCGGCAACGGCGGCACGGTTACCACCAGGTTCGCCGATGGCGTCGAAGGCGTGGGCGCCATCGAGGAGTCCAACGGCGACATCGTGGCGGTCGCTCAGGTCGACTTTGTCAACAACGTGGGAACCGGGATTGGCTTGGCTGCGTACACCTCGGCCGGCGTCCTAGATACCACTTTTGGAACGAACGGGATCGCCGTCACCACATTTCCTGGCATCACCTTCGACCCGGCTGTGTTTGCGGTGCAGACTAATGGTGACATTCTAGTGGGAGGGACGGCGACGAACAGTAAAGGCCTAACTGAGTTTGGCCTGGCGCGCTATACCTCCAACGGCTTACTGGACGCTACGTTTGGCGCCGGCGGCCTCGTGACCATCCTCGTCGGCAGCAAGTCAGGGACTCCGACTGCGCTTCTGCTACAACCGAATGGCCAAATTGTGATGGGCGGCCTTGCGAGTGGCGGGAGCAAGCATTTGGCGCTGGTGCGGTACAACTCCGATGGCAGTCTCGACGCGACATTTGGCACTGGCGGGATCTCGCTGGTGAAACCGAAGGTGTTGGGGTTTGATACGCTGGCGCTGCTCTCTAACGGCGACTACCTGGGTGTGGGACAGAACGCAGATGGAAAGGCTGGCCTAGTGGTGGAGTTCAGCTCCACGGGAGTGCTGCAAACCACGGTGACGCCAGGAACAGTTGTGGCCTCCCTTTCGTCGTCACAGGGCGGGGTCTCCGGCACTATTCTCCCAACCGGAAACCCTGATTTCCCGTCCCCCACTGTTTTCCAGCCGAACGGCGACTATATTGTAGCCACGACTGGCTGCACCTTCCATTCGGAATGCCGCGGCACCAAAATCGGCGTGGGGCGTTTCATCGAAACAGGGAAACTGGATAAAACCTTCAGCGCCACCGTCGAATCGTTCGACCCGAACCAGACTACATCAGTGGCTGAGGCCGTCGCTCTCCAAGCGAATGGGCAAATCGTGGTGGGCGGTCTGATCAATGACGACACTGGCGGCCTGGTGCGGCTCGATAGCAACGGCACTCTGGATACCAGCTTTGGCAGCGTCGACTCTTTTGGTATCTGCTGCTCGGTGATCACTGATCAGACAGTTACAGGCCTGTTGATCCAGACGGACGGAAATATCGTTGTCATCGGCGGCCTCGACGGGGAACTGGCAGTGTCGCGGTATCTGGCGAATTAGACCTGTTGTTTGGGTCGGCGGAGCCGCAGACCGGATAGCGCTCGTCGCGAACCAACGCCGAGCTTATCCTGATCCGCCAAGGAGGACGCTGATCGCAACCACGGTCAGCGTCGCCTTAGGATTAACAGGGGAAAGAGCACCGGGCTAAGAAGCAGCGGTGCAGTAACCGGGGAGCGTAGGCGGAGTAGATGTTTCCTTCATCGGACATTTTACTCATCCTATGTTCCCCTTCGACTTTTCGGGAATAAAAGCGGCTCGCGGCAGTTATCAACTCAGAGCGCTACAAACCACGGAGGGCAAATGCCGGACAAAAAGCAAGATCTTATCGATGAAAAGTTGCAGGACCTCAACAATGACGGCGTCGATCGTCGCGGGTTCCTGAAGTGCATGGCATGGGCGGGAACAGGCCTGGTCTGGACCATGAGCGGCGGCAT
>PMSZ01000026.1 GCA_003168235.1 Acidobacteriaceae bacterium | reverse complement strand
ACTTCTCGCGCCTTTCGAGAAGCAGGTCCTCAACCGCTGGCGCCGAGGGGGTTAACCCAAACCCCTATGCTTCTCCCACTCTCGCGCCATGCTGAAAGTGATACTGCAGAATCTTCGCTGCCAGCGCCGGCGGCATCTCTTCCGCAGCTGATTTCACCGTCCGCACGATCTCTCCCCGGCAGACCACTTCCGTAGGGGAAAGTCCGGCGATCTCGGCCGGCAGCACCAAATTGATCTCCAGTTGCACCGTTGGCTGCAAGACGTCCTCCGCCTGGAACAGCAAGCCGGAACGGCTGATGTTTCGGGTTTCCCCATCGTGCCAATTCTCTTCGTCAAGCCGCCGATACTTCAAAGGCAGTTGAAGATAAAACCGCGGAGCGCGGGAAGGCGGCGTCTGTTCCCGTCCCCGAGCCATCGCCTGGGCTGCCCTTACCGGGGTATCGACGTCGAGGGTTGGCGTAGAATCCAGCACCTCGCGTACCTTCATCTTTAAATCCTGAAGCGTGAAAGGCTTTTGCAAAAGGCGAACCCATGCCTCCAGTGTGCCATTGTGACCAATGACATTTTCGGTGTACCCAGACATGTAAAGGATCTTCGTATTCGGACGGATTTCCGAAACCCGTTGCGCCAGTTACCGGCCATTCATGCCCGGCATAATCACGTCCGTCAAAAGCAGATGAATCACGCCTTCGTGTGCCACCGCGATCTGCATTGCGGCCGCGCCATCCGCAGCTTCGATTACGTTATAGCCTTGTTTCTCAAGGAATTGCCGTGCCAGGTAGCGCAGGTTGGCTTCATCCTCAGCGAGAAGAATCGTTTCCGTTCCCGGTTCAGTGACGGCGCTTTCCGGAGCGGCAATGATCTGCACAGCCTTTTCCGCTACCTCCGCAACCCTCGGCAAATAAATCTTAAAAGTCGTGCCCTTCCCGGATTCACTGGAGACCCAAATGTACCCGCCGCTCTGCTTCACGATGCCATACACCGTGGAAAGTCCCAGGCCGGTGCCTTTGCCCAGTTCCTTGGTGCTGAAAAACGGCTCAAAAATCTTGGCGCGAACTTTTTCGTCCATGCCTTCGCCGGTATCGGCGACGACCAGCAGCACGTAGTTTCCGGCGACGGTGGGCGCGTGAGCCCGCGCATAGTCCTCGTCAAGCACCACGTTCTGGGTCTTGATGGTCAACTTGCCGCTGTTTTTCATCGCGTCGCGCGCGTTCACCGCCAGGTTCATGACCACCTGCTCCATCTGCCCGGGGTCGGCGCGCACGTGACCCAGATCGCGACCGGGAGTGAGGCGCAAATCGATATCCTCGCCAATCAGCCGCCGCAGCAGGTTTTGGGTCGAGAGCACAATTTCGTTGATCCGAACCGGCCGCAGTTCCGGCCCTTGCTTGCGCGCAATTGCCAGAAGTTGCCGCGTCAGCGCCGCGCCGTGCTCGCTCGCCATGCGCACCTCCTCTACCTGCTGCACCAGTTCGGCTACAGCTGACTCGAACTGGTCAGCGTCGCGCTCCGCCGATTCGCTGTTCTGCCTGCCATTCTTCTCCAGGCCGGCGCTCAGCAGATCGCAATACAGCAGAATTCCGGTCAGCAGGTTGTTGAAGTCGTGCGCGACGCTTGCCGCCAGGCGTCCGATCACCTGCATCTTCTCGGACTCGCGCCGAAGCTGCAATTCGTCCTCATCGTCGCGGCCCTGCGGAAATTGGCTAATGGCATTCATGGAGTTGCAGGTGTCAGGTCTTAGGTCTCAGGTCTCAGGTCTAGGATCTGAGACCCGACACCTGTGCTAGCGAAGAGTGTAGTGAAAATCCCCGCGCCGCTAAGTGCGGGCCGTCACAGTAAATTTGTGACGATTCGAGCCGGGTTCAGTCAGGTTGGGGCCTTGTGCTTAGGGGTGAGGATGTATTTGAATGGACTATGCCCACCTCCTCGGGTCCGTTTGAGACCGTCCCGCCCAAGGTCGCTCCAGTAAAGACCGTCTCACTGAAAATCATCGGGTTGGTGCTTATCCTCCTGATGACCGCCTGTGGACGGCCTCCGGGGAACAATGCCTCGAACTCCTCCGATTCACAGAAGCTGCCTTTTGATCGCCAACCGGCATCCGCCGGAGTTTCGCCGAGCCAGTCGCTGATTCCATCAACGACCAGAGTTCCGGAAGGCATGCCGATCCCGGTTCGGCTGCAAAGTGCGCTTTCGAGCGCATCGTCCCATGCCGGCGACACATTTAACGCCGTTGTTGATGAAGCGGTCGAGGTCGACGGAAAGACCCTGATCGCCAAGGGGACCTCGGTGGTTGGCCGCGTGCTTGAGGCGAAGCCTGCGGCAAGTTCCGGGGGAAGGGCGCCGCGGGACAGTGCAAACGAGCCGGGCTATTTACGCATCGCACTGGTGAGTTTGAACCTTGACGGGCGGACTGTGGCGATCGAGACTTCGAGCATTTTTGCCAAGGGTGGCCCGCGCGAGGAGCACAACGCGGCCACCGGCCAAACCTCCATCGACATGAAAGACGCCGCGAAAAACAAAGACATTGCGCTCGGCATCGACCGGCGTCTCAACTTCCGCCTCGCTGAAGACATGGATTTGAGATAACCTTGCTCAGCAAAAAAGGTCTGCAAGAAAATTCTGAAAAAAATCTTTGCAGCTGAGATCTTGCCGATTGTCAAAGGAACATCGTGCATATTTTTTTCCTTCGTCCACTGCGCTTCGCAGCGTTATTCGCGTTAACGCTTGCAGTTATTGTGCTATGCCCACCTGCGCCGGTGTTCGCACAAATCGGCGTGGCCATCATGTTTGGTCCGCCTCCGATTCCTGTTTATGACCAGCCTATTTGTCCCGGCGACGGCTATCTCTGGACTCCAGGATACTGGGCTTACGACTACGACCTTGGCGATTACTACTGGGTTCCGGGAACGTGGATACTTGCTCCCGAGGTTGGGCTCCTGTGGACTCCGGGCTGGTGGGGTTGGAGCGGTGAGGGGTTTGTTTTCCACGAGGGTTACTGGGGCCCACACGTAGGTTTCTATGGCGGGATCAATTACGGGTTTGGCTATTTCGGCTTGGGATTTCAAGGCGGACGCTGGGACCACGGGCACTTTTGTGACAACCGCGCGGTGCTGAATGTGAACATCACCGACATGCACAACGTCTACAACACGACCGTGTATCACGAGAATGTCAACCACGTGAGCTTCAACGGCGGCAATGGCGGAATCGACGTGCATCCGCGACCCGAGGAAATAGCGGCGGAGCATGATCGGCATATCCCGCCGCTCGCGGCCCAAACCGAGCACATACAGCAGGCGCGGAGCAATCCGCAGCTTCGCGCTACGGCGAACATGGGCAGGCCGCCGATCGCCGCGACCGAGAAGCCGGGGGAATTCAGCGGACACGGCGTGGCGGCGGCGAAAGCAGCGGGCGGAGCGTACACTCCGCGTACGAATGCTCGCGCCGGCTCGCCCGTGCATCCGCGTGATCTGCCCGCCGTGGAACATCCGGCGTTGCCGAGTACGGGCAATCAGAAGCAGGACCACAAGAACCAGCAAGAGCAAGACAAGATGCTGGCCAAGCAGCAGCAGGAGCGCGACAAACTGCAGCAACAGCAGGATAAGGAACATCAGCAACTGGCGAAACGAAACGCCGATGACGCTGCCCGACAGCAGGTGGAGCAGCGGCACCAGCAGCAGACGCAGCAAATGCAGCAAAGGCACCAGCAACAAACTCAACAAATGCAGCAACGGATGGCACCCGCACCCAGGTCGGACAGCCATCCGCGTTGAAGAGGCCGGGCTTAATGGCGAAGTTAAGGACTTTCAAACGCGGCTCAAATCGGGGGATACAGTGAGAACCATACTACTGATTGTTTTGATTTTGTTGCTTCTCGGAGCATTGCCTACGTGGCCCTACAGCACCGGCTGGGGATACTACCCGAGCGGAGGCTTAGGCTTAGTGTTGCTGGTTGTAGTAATCCTGGCAGTTATGGGCCGCCTATAGATAGCCCAGAGGGCTGGAATAGAACAAACAAACTTAAGGATGCAGATGGTCAAGCGCACTAAGACTAAGAATGAACCGTTGCTCAACCGGTTGGCTCGGCGTGTAGGCCGAGCCGCCGGCCGTATTGCCAGCGTCACTCAGAGCCTCTCCTCGAACGAACCTCCTGTCTCGGAAGGAAATGAGACACCTGCAAAGAAGGCGAAGTCGAAGCG
>PMSZ01000321.1 GCA_003168235.1 Acidobacteriaceae bacterium | reverse complement strand
ATCTCTAATCCTAAACCATGCCCGGTGGAATGGGTGAAGTAGCGCGCCAGCCTGCGCCGCCGCAGCACCCGCCGCGCGGCGCCATCAACTTCAGCGGCTGTCACACCAGGACGGACCGTCGCAATGGCGGCCTGTTGCGCCTCAAGGACTGCCTCATAAAGCTCCTGGGCCTCCGCCGAAACGCGCCCAACGTGCACAGTGCGCGTCCGATCCGAGCAATAACCGGCGAGTATAACACCAAAATCGCAGACCACGAACCCACGCCGCGGAATCCGCGCACCCGAAGCCCGCCCATGCACAATCGCCGACCGCGTCCCTGCGGCAAGTATCGTCCCGAACGACATGCCTTCCGCTCCGGCACAACGCGCCTCGTATTCCATGGCCGCCGCAACTTCGACCTCCGTCACACCCGGCCGAATTTTCTTGCAGGCTACAGGGAAGAGACTGGCGCAAAGTTCAACCGCCCGCCGGACGCGCGCGATCTCGTCAGCATCCTTCACCATGCGGGCACGTTCGACCAGCGGCGGCACGGAACGCAGCCGCACCTTCCCCTTCAGCGCCGCAGCCAACCGATCGCGCATGCCGGCGGTAATCGACTCGGGCTCAATACCAACCCGCTGCTGCCCCGCTTTCCGGCGCGCCGCCAGCCACTCCGCAGCCGCCACAAGCGGAGACTTGCGCGCCACAAAAACTCTCGCACCCTTCACTTCTTCTTTCGCTTGCGTGCGATAGCGGCCATCGGTAAACAGGACGGTCTCACGCGCGGCCACCAGCAAAGCAGCTGCGCTCCCGGTAAACCCGCACAGATACCGAACATTTGGAAGATGGGTCACCAGCAGCGCGTGGAGGTCGTTCTCTTCAAGTTCAGATTGAAGACGTTGGATGCGAACAGCGTGATCCATGGGAGGAGTGTAGCAAAGCTGGTCTAAGGTCTCAGGTGTTCAAATTTTCCTGACACCTGAGCTCAAAAACAAGGCCGCCGGCCTCTCGACAGGTTCTCCGAGAAAGCCGGCGGCTGGGGTCGATCTGACCTCGATCGCTCTAACTTCGTTCGTTCTAACTTCGCGCTATGTCTGTACGATGCGCGGAGTGATGAAGAAAATCAGCTCCTGGTTAGAAGTGGTCACCGAGCGGTGCTTGAACAGGTTGCCAAGGTACGGAATGTCACCGAGCAAAGGCACCTGCGAGGTACTCAGCGTGTTCTGTGTCTGGATCACGCCGCCAATCACCACTGTGCCGCCATCGGTCACCAACACTTGCGTAGTCGCCTGCTGCGTGATCAGTTCCGGGTTGCCTTCTGAATCTTCCTGGCCAAAGTTCGGCAAGGTGTTTTCCACATCCACGTTCAGGAAGATCGTTCCTTCGGACGTGATCTGCGGCGTCACCGTCAGCCGCAGAAAAGCATCCACGTAGGTCGCCGTTGCCGGAGAACCCAGCGATGGCGCCGTCATGATCGGGATCTTCACGCCCTGCTTCACCACCGCCTGAATGTTGTTCTGCGTCACGATACGCGGGCGGGAAAGAACTTTCAGCAACCCGCGTGACTCCGCCATCGAGAGGATCAAGTCGATCCGCATGTTGTTGGTGGCGTTGATCAGTTGGAAGCCGCTGGTCGGTCCGACCGCTCCCAGGTTTGAGAACAACGGAATCGAACTGCCGCTCGAACCGCTGGTGGTCGTGTAGTAAAACGGATTCGTAACGTTGGTGATGGTCGACGAGGTCCCAACATTCGGCGCTCCGCCAGCGGAAGTAGTACCGTTGCCCCATCCGAAACCAAGCTGCACGCCGATGTCTCGCGCGAAGCTGCGGGTCGCTGCCACCACGCGCGCTTCAATTTCCACTTCCTGCGTCTTGCGGTCCATCTGTTGGATGATGCGGTCGATCTGCGGCAATACCGCCGGAATATCAGAGACAATCAGAGAGTTAGTACGTTCGTCCGCCACCACGTCGCCGCGCTGACTCAGGAACTTCTTAATCGGCAGCAATAGGTCCTTGGCGTGCGCATAGCTTAGGAAGCGCGTGATGCTGACTTTGTCCACCGCCAGTGCCTCGGCATCGATCTGCGCGCGGCGATTTTCGGCTTCTTTCCTCAGGGTCTCAACCGTCGCAATGCGCAGGACGTTCCCGTCCAGCTGTCGCGACAGATCGTTGTTCTTTAGCACGATGTCGAGCGCCTGGTCCCACGGCACATCGTCGAGCACGATCGTCAGCGTGCCGTGAATTTGTGGATCGAGTACCACGTTCAACCCGCTGATCTCGTGGATCAAGCGGAAGAAATCTTTCAGGTCCACGTCCTTGAGGTTGACCGAGATCGGCTCGCCGGTGTATTTCGACCCGCTCGACGCCGGCTTCTGCTGCTCCATCTGCGCCTTCTGCTCCGCCGCCAAATTCACTGCCGGCTGAATCGGACGTGCACCGGCAGCCTGGGCCGCGTTGCTGTTGCTGGCCACCAATTCCGATGCGGTCTTGTCGGCAAAGCGACTCGCCGCTTCCTGCGCCTTGGCAGCCGGTTCGGCCGCCTTGTCGACATTCTTGGCGTCCGTCTTCGCATCCTTCACCGAATACTTCGGCTCGACGAAAGCAAAGTCTGTGGGTTTCGCTGCATTCTCCGTCGCCGTTGCGCTCGAAGCCGGATTTGCCGAAGCAACATTCGTCGGAACCGAGGTCGGAGTTGCCGCAACGGTCGCCGTCGACGCGAGCACCAGTTTCGGCGCAATCGTCGTCGCTACCGTCTTTGGAGTCGGCGCCTGAGCGTGGCTCTTGGCGACTACGGCGTCGTGAACTTTGAGCGTAAAGCTGCCGTCCGCCCCAGCCACCAGCTCATGCTGGCAGTCCTTGGCAAAATTCGCCGTCAGATCAATGACCACATGCGTCGTCGGCGGAACCTGCCCGTCCATCCCGATGCGGACATCCTTCACCCCGTCCTGCCCGACGCTGATGCGGTTCTGCGCCGTGGCTGCGACGGTGTTGGGAAAGTCGACGACGATGCGGGCCGGAGATTCCAGCGTCGAAACCTTGGGCGTAATCGTGCCCTTCGCTATGAATTCGACCTGTAATCCATCCTGGCTGTGCGCGACCTCGAGCTTTTGCAGTCGAGCGCTCGCGGCCACCCCCTTGCCCGTCGTGTCACCCGCGGCTGCGATCAGTACGAACGCCAGCGGCGGAACCAAGAGACCCAGCAGTTGCTTTCGCATTTCCCTATTCTCCCCACGCGAGGCTGTTTAGCCTCCATGTGTTTCTTCGAAGTCTTTTACTTTCCAGCCCTAGACCGCTGGAGTCGTAATCTTTTTCACCACTTCTCGTGTAAAGGTCTTGCCTAACCGGTCCTGCACTGTTTCCTGGAAAACGATGGAGTCACCCGTGATTTTGACTACGTACCCGTTGAACACCGGATCGTTTTCCCGCAGAAAATATGCCTTGTTCAGCCCATTGCTGACCACTGCAATGAAGCCGCTTTCCGAGCGCACCACCCCGCGCAGATTCACCGCACCAATCTCCAAACATTTCTTGCCCGTGCTGCAGCCCGAACCACCCGTGTGGCTTACCACCGGGCTGATAAAAGGATCGCGTCGGCCGTTCGCGCTGTATTTACTGTCGGGAACCACCGCCTGCTCGTTCTCGCCCTCTGCACCCGCCGGAGCGCTTGCCACTTCAGCCACCGCTGCCGCGCTTTTCTCTGGAGCCGCCTTCGGCGCCGGTACCGGAGCTGCTTGCACTAACACCGCTCCGTGCCCTCTTGGGCCCCTTCGTTTCGCGACCATCGGTCCTCTAAACCCCGTCGCCCCGCTCGATCTCTGCGGGCCGTGGCTGGCCATCGCGCTGGCATTCGCCGGCGCGTGATTGCTCACCGCGCTCATCGTGTTGCGCGTGTTCTGTACCATGCCGGGACTCTGGGCCAAGGCCACACTCGCGGCCAGTGCCGAAACCAGAATTGCCGTCTTCGCCGTGATCGCTGGCTTCATCGTGCCCCCCTATTTCTTCGCCGGTGCCGCCGGCGTGCTGGCCGGCCCCGCCGGATCCAGGTCATGGCTGAAATATGTCGTCGTCATGCAAGTCGCCACCACACTCTCGCCCGGTGCATACTGATACGTGTGCTTGGCCTTCGCGTCGGTCGGCTTGCGCGTCGATGCCACCAGCAGGTTCGACACGTTCACGATGCGCTCCACCTTGTTCAGGCGGTCGAAGAACCCGAGCATCGAATAGTACGGACCGTCGAATTCCACTTCGAACGGCACTTCGGTATAGAACTCTTTCGCGGCATAAGGCTTCGCCGTATAGCGGCGGATTTCCACTCCCGCCTTGCGTGCTTCTCCATCCACCATGCGCATGAAATCGTCCACGTCTTTTTCGTCGGGAACGATGCGCCGCTCGATTTCGAGCTGCTGCTTCAGGTTCGTGAGCTGGCGCTCCATATCGGCCAGTTTCGGCCGGTAGGCTTCCAGTTCCGCGTTCTCCCGCATTTTGGCCTGAAGCTTCACCTGCGCCGCATCGTTCTGGTCGCGCTGCGACTTGAAGACGGTGTAGTACAGACCGCCGGTCGCAAGCACCGCCACCAGTATCAGAACCGCCAGCAGCTTGATCCCTGTTAATTCGCCAAAATTCATGGTCGCTTCCGCCTTTACGACTTCGCTTTTGCGCTTGCCTTGTCCGTTGCTTTGTCGCTGGTCTTTTCCGGGGCCTTGTCGCAGGTCAGCGTGAACTGGANNTCGTCCTGGTAGGTTTCCTTGATCTCGATGTTCTTAAAGAACCCCGTCTTCTGCAGGTTCGAAATCAGATTCGCCACCGCATCGCTCGACAGCGCTGTGCCATCGATGGCGACACTCGCTCCCTGGTCCGACATGCTGTTCAGCCACACCGCCTCGGTGCCATTGATCGTGTCGCCAATGGTCGAAAGCAGGTTGACCGGACCTGACTGCCCAGCCCGCAGCTGGTCGATCACATCCACCCGCCGCTTGTAATTCTCGGCTTGCTTCTGCCGTTCCAGAAACTTCGCCTTGATGTCGGCCAACTCGTGGTTTTTCTGCTCCGCGATTCGGGTCTGCAGTTCAATCGATTTCTTTTCCTGGTCGAGCTTGTACCAGTACCCGAAGTTGAGCGCGCCCGCAATCAGCAGCACCGCCGCCACCTGCACCAGCGG
>PMSZ01000085.1 GCA_003168235.1 Acidobacteriaceae bacterium | reverse complement strand
GCCGGCATCGCACGCGCACGTTTCTCGCTCGCGCTCCTCACTTCCCGCCCTGCTTGCTCAGGATGGCCTGCGCCTGCTTCTGCATCTTCGCGGCCTCGTCGTCGCGATGTAGCAACTGCAGAACCGCAGCATAGCTATTCATGGTCTCAGCGACGGCGGGATCCTGATTTCCCAGCGCCTTGATCCGGATCGCCAGCGCACGCTGAAATACCTTGGCCGCCTCTTCATTTCTTCTGACGACCATGTAAAGCACGCCCAGGTTATTAAGATCGGTCCCCAGTTCGGGACTGTCGGCGCCGAGCGCTTTCTCATCGAGCGCAGCAGCACGCAGGAATAGAGGCTCGGCCCGCATTTTCTCCCTGCTGGATTCGTAGATCGCTCCCAGATTGTTCAGGTCCGCGGCCAGGTCCGGATTGTCCGGTCCCAGAATTTTTTCCCACATCGCGACGGCCCGCTCGTAGAGCGCCGCCGCTTCCTCCGGCTTATGCTCGGACCGCTTCAGGGCTGCGAGATTGTCGAGGCTCGCGGCAATGTCGCGATGTTCCGTACCATAAATCGTCTGGCGGATTTCCAGTGCGCGCTGCAGCAACGGCTCCGCATTGGCGAAATCGCGCCGCGCGGCGTAGCAAAGGCCAAGGTTCTCCAGGGCATTCGCGTAATCGGGATGCTGGCCGCCGAGCGTCTTCCCGTAAATGCTGACGGCCTGGCGAAATGCGTCCTCGGCCTGCTTGCTGCGGCCGCTCTTCGAATACATGGTGCCGAGAGCTTCGAAGCTCTGCGCCGCCTCCGCGCTTTCGGGACCGGGATTTTTCTGGCGGCTGGCCAGGGCCTGCTGCAGCAACGCTTCCGCCTTATCGAACGCCCCGGTCGCGGTGTAGAGTTCGCCCAAATCATTCTGGCTTTGCGCAAGATCGGGATCACCCGGTTTCAGCAGCTTCTCCCGCAGCGCGAGTGAACGCTGCAGCAGCGGCTCGGCATGTGCGAAATCGTTCAAGCTCTTGTAGAGTTCCGCCTCGCCGTCCAGAGTGTCGGCAATCTCGGTTGCTTCCTGCCCATAGAGCGTGGTGTAGATCTGCAGCGCGCGTTCGTACAACGGGAAGGCAGCGTCGTACTTTCCTTCCGCACGATAGACCTCGGCCAGGTCGAACATAGTACGCGGCCTCCGCGCATCTTTTGCGCCCAGAGTTTCGGTGAATTTCAGGTTTGCCAGCAGAAGTTTTTCGGCCTCCGCGAACTGCGCCGCTTTGGAGGCTTTCGCCGCCGCGTTTTCGTTGGCTTGCCAGGAGTCGGCAGCAACAGATAGCACGGAACTTACGAGAAAGAAACCAGCCGCCAATCCCGCCAAGGTCGTTGCTCGTGGCCGCTGCATCAAGTAACTCTACCGGATTTCCGGCAATGTGGGCTGCGGCTTTTTAAAGTAAGAAGCCGGACGCTCTTTCATCCGGCGTTCGGCGTCTTGCTAAATTCAACTCTGCCCGATGTAACTCGATCGATTACCCGTCGACGATCGTCCGGCGTAGGGCCCCGTCTTCTATGAGGACCGAATATAGGTGTGGGTGATGCGGTCGTGCCAGCAAAGTCCATTCTGGTCCAGAACGCACCAGAAATAGCCGAGCCCGGCGGGAAGCGCCGACAGAAACGATGCCAGCACACGCCAGCGGCGCTGGCGTCGATCGAGCGGCGAGCCATCAAAATGTGCCAGCCGCAGCCTGGCGGCACGCAACCCCGGAGTCGAACCGGTATAGACGACGAGCAGGAATTCGTAGGCGAAACCGAGCAGCAGCACGAGCGCGCCGAGCGCAGCCGCCAGAACCAGCAGCCTCGCACCGACCGGGCTCAGGACGACGCCCAGTCCCGCGTGCAAGATCGAACTCAAGCTGAAATTCGCCATCGGACCAAAGCTGGGCACTAAACCGGAGATCAGGCTGGAATTCAGTCGAACAAAAATCGCGGCGAAAGCCACGACTGCCATTCCAACAATGGCGCCATCGACCGCGGCGGCCAGCCCGCGACGTGCGATCGACGCCGACGGCGCAGCGGTGGCTAAATCGTTTCGCGGATCAGCCTGCTCCCGGCGCGCAGGTTCCATCAGCATTCCGCCCAGTGCCGGAGGCGGTGGCAGAATCTCCGGCGCTTCCACAATGCGCGGACGATCATGGTCAAACACCGGATCGGCCAGGTCGCTCGGGTGAAAAGTCGGAAGCGCAGCGGACCGCGGGAACTCGATCACCTTGGCCGATAACTCCGCTGGTTCCGGCATAGTGTCCGGCGAAGTGTTTTGTGGGTGATGGTCAGCGTACTGGGAATCAGAAGGTTGGTTCCCTGGCCACTGACCACCGGCCACTGGCCACTCCCGTTCAGCTCCGGAAACTTCAGCTCCCGTAACCGTGGCAGTCGTCGAACGCGACCAGCTCTCCGGCGCATCAAACGGCAAGAGCAGTGAAGGATAGCGCGGAGTCCGGGGCTTGCGTCGCGTGCGATACCGTTCCAGCCGCGCCGCCACCTCCATCCGCCAGGCGTCCGGATTCGATTCGACGGTCGAGTTAACGCCCGAATCGACAGCCGGGTCGAGACTCAAGCTGACGCTTGGGTCTGCTTCCGGTTCGGCGTTCGAATTAAGCCCCGGCGACATCATGAACTTGCTTTTCTCCGCGGCCCAATGTCCCCGCGGTCGGTCTTTGCTTCTTTGCTCGAACTACCGGTAACGAACCGCCGTTAGCGAACCGCCGTTAGCGAACCGTGCTAGCGAACCGTCCGCTGGTTGCAACTCGAAGTTGAATTTAGGGCATCAACAGGAATTACCGCGCTTTGCTTCGCTTGCCGCTCGCGTGCTAACGTCAGTTGTTTCCCGTTGGCAGACCGGCTGGCGAGGAGTGCACATGCGCTGGCAGATCAACCGTTAGATCGATCGCCAGTTCATGTCTTAATTCGAGCTTCAGTGTTCGAGCTTCAGTTCGACTTTATAGATCGACCGTTTAATGATCGCCCGTTAATGATCACCCGCTCTCGAATCTTTATCACGGCTGCACTCGCCTGTCATCTGCTACTCGCTTCGGGGATAGTAACCAGCCAGACGCTGCCCCCTGCCGCTGCTACGGTTAGTGGCCCTGAGAGTGCTTCGGCGCCTGCGAGCGACGCGGCGACGGCCCCGACTCCGACTCCGACTGTGCCGGCAGGCGCGGCGAATCAGACTGAAGAAGAGGTTACGATCCGGGCGGTGCATCAGGAGAAGGACGGATCCATATACCATCTGCGCGGCAAAGCCG
>PMSZ01000391.1 GCA_003168235.1 Acidobacteriaceae bacterium | reverse complement strand
AAGTGGTGGCCGCGGCCGACCACATTCAGCTCTACAAGCTGATCTGCCGGCAGGTCGCGCGCAATATGGGATTGACCGCTTCGTTTCTGCCGAAGCCAGTCGTCGGTGTCAACGGCAGCGGAATGCATACCAACGTTTCCATCAGCAAAGGCGGCAAAAACCTGTTCTGGGACCCGAAGGGTGAAGAAAAGCTTAGCAAAGCGGGATGGGAGTTCATAGATCGCATCCTTACCCATGGTAACGACATCTGCCTGCTGCTGAATCCGAGCGTCAATGCGTATCGCCGTCTTGATCCGCACTTTGAAGCGCCGAACCAGATCAAGGCTTCGGCAGTCGATCGCGGCTCGATGATCCGAATTCCGATCGGCAACGAGCGCAGCATGCGGGTCGAAGTACGCTCGGTAGCGCCGGATGCCAATCCGTATCTGGTCATGCTCTCAATCTTCAAGACTGGAATCGAGGGTACCACCTCGAAAATCAAGAACCTGCGCCAGGCGGAACGCTATCTGCCCGACAACATCTACAAAGCGCTGGCAGACTTCAAAAAGGCAGAGTGGACATCGAAGCTGATGGGTGATGACGTTAAGGGCCGCTACGCCGACCTGAAGGAAGCATCAGCCGACCGTTGTCCACGCCTGCTGGGCACGTTTGTAAAAGCACCCGAAGTGCAGTACCACCACGACGTCTACAATCAGTATCTGTGGAATAAGTTCTAGTTAGGCGCGAGCGGAGGGACGGGCGTCCTCGCCCGTTCCTCCGAGCGCAGTCCGTTGGTATTTCCTTGGAGCATCGGCTACCGCGTCGTCGCCGCAGTAGCCACGTTGCCATTCAGGTAACGCCCCATCGCCAGATCGACAATCGATCCGATCATTTCTGTGTAAGACAGGCCCGAGGCTTTCGCCGCCATGGCAAATTCCTGCCGGCTCGCAAGCCACGGATTCGGATTCGCTTCGATGACGTAGACGTCTCCGTTCGGAGCAAGTCGCATGTCGATACGTCCGTAGTCGCGCAGTTTCAGCGCGCGATACGCGGCCAGCGCCGTATCTTCCAGCCGCTTCACCGTATCTTCGTCCAGATTTACCGCGATGGACGATTTGGTCAGCTTGTAGGCCTCGGTATTTTTTTCGAACTTAACATCGTAGCTGGCAATTTTCGGAGTGCCTTCCGGCAGACGCGATAGATCGAGCTCAACCAGCGGCAGAACGTGCGCGGTCTCGTAGCTGCCCAGAACTCCCGCGTAAATTTCGCGGCCCTCGATGTATTCTTCGATCAAAGCGGGCGAATCGAATTCATTCTGGATGTACTCGACCCGCTCCATCATCTCTTTGACGCTCTTGACGACGGAGCCGGCGTCAATGCCGATCGACCCATCTTCACACGACGGTTTGACGATGAGCGGAAGGGAAATGTCGTGCGCATGTTCGATGCGTCCGCGATAGGCAGTCGCGAAAAACGGAGTCTTGATGCCGTGAAACGCGAAGATCTTCTTGGCAATCGCCTTGTCTTGTGACATGAAAATGGCGTGCGGACCCGCGCCGGTGTAGCGCAACCCCAGAAGATCGACGTAGGCAACCACGTTCATTTCCTTGGTGTCATCGCCGTCGAATGATTCGGTCAAATTGAAAATCAGGTCGGCATCGCAGCGCGAGAGCGAGTGCAGCGACGTGGGGCGTCCGTCGAGTTCGAAATAAGAAGGCTCGTGTCCCAGTTTCTGCAGCGCCTCAAAGATTTCTTCGCGGTCGGTCTTCTCTTTTTTTGCCTTCTTAACTTTCTTGTGCGGCTTGCGCGTAGCGTCCGCCTCTTCTTTCGCCGCCGCCGCGACCGGGTCTTCGTTCCACAGGTCGTAGAGCAGCGCGATTTTCAGTTTTGCTCCGATCATGAGCTCCTCGGTTCTCTTTAGAGAACATCGTTCGTGGTGCCAGGTCTAAGGTCTCAGGAAAATCGTTCGGCATTGATCGTCGCCCGGTTTTCCTGAGACCTGACACCTAAGACCTGAGACCTGCCTTTCTACGGCTGAATAAATTTTCCTCTCGTCACATACGTCATCACTAGCGCGGTCGCATAGGCCGTGACTTCGGCCAGATGTTCCGCGCTGCGCGTTTTGTCGGCACGCAAGTCGAGTTCTCCGGCGCGCTTTTCAATCCTGTCGATCAGCATCTTAATCAGCGGACGCTGCGCGCCCGTCCACTGCGCGACTTTGTCGATCACCGCTTTGCGATGCTGATGCAAGAACTCACGCGCCTGCATTGCCGTCTTGCGCCGCCTCGACACCGGAAAAATATCGCGCAAATCCGTATCGGGAGTGAGTTCGGTAACGGCTACCTCTTCGCGCGCCGCCTGCTGAAGGTGGTAGAAATCGGCCACCGTGGTTTCCATGTCATCGACGGTAACGTCGGTCTGTCCGCGGCGCCGCACCGGATCGCTCTTGCCCAGCTTGCGCGCGAGGCGGTCGAGGTAACGCAGCTTTTCCATGGCGCCCCATCCGCGATAGCGCTTGCGCCAGTTCGAGCGCGGCGTCAGCCACACCGCAAACGTCTCGGCAAAATCTTCATCGGGATGCTTCTGCGCATACCATCCCGGCAAATGCCGCACATAGTCGCGCGAAAACGGCACGGGGCGGTAGTTGTCGCGATAGGGCCGCCGGAACGGCCCGAAGATTTGCTTCCACTCCGGCTTGAGGTGGGGCTTGTACGCATACGTGAACGCGTGTCCCGCTTCGTGGCGCAGGTACATCATGATTTCTCTCGCGTCTTCGAGGTCATGCGTTTCTTTTTCCAACTGCGCCAGCGCCGTGTGCGCCAGGTAAAACGGAATCCCGATGATCGGCTCGCCCGAAGGACATCCCCACTCGTCGGTCAAGTAACAAGCCGGGCGAAACTTCGTGAGGCCCTTCGCCTCCAGCTCTCGATGAAGCTGTTCAACGAAGCGCTCCACGGGCGATCCCGCAAGCGTAAGCCCCAGCTCGCGAATCGGCCGGTTCAGAAGTTCCTCGTACGCGGGCGGTTCAGTTTTTGCGATGTCGGTGTTAGTCACAACGTTATGCACTTTGTTATGCACTAGCGCTCGCTCACAAAATAGTCTCGAAACGCGCGGGTACAAGCGGGGAGGGACAGTGTCACTA
>PMSZ01000358.1 GCA_003168235.1 Acidobacteriaceae bacterium | reverse complement strand
TGCCGCCCATCTCCGTCGCAAAAGCAAAAATGCTTTTCCTGTCATGCTGGCGTTTCTCGTCACCGGACCCATCGGCATCCTTTTCTACAACATGGTTCCGGCTACCGGCCCCGTCCACATCTTCGGACAAAATTTCCCGTGGCATCCCTTGCCTACCCAGCAAGTGATGCATCTCGTATTGCAGACCCTGCCGGTGAAAGGCGCGCGCAATGCCATTCCTTCGCTGCACATGGCTTGGGTGCTGCTCATCTGGTGGAACTCGAGGGGCCTTTCGCGCTGGATTCGCGCCATCGCATTCGCCTTCGTTTTCTTCACCATCCTCGCGACCATGGGCATCGGTGAACATTACTTCGTCGACCTGGTGGTCGCTTTCCCGTTTGCGCTGATGGTGCAGGCCTTGTGCATGTATCGTTTGCCGTTCAGAGACGGTGCGCGCCGCGTGGCCTTCTTGTTTGGAACTTTCGCCAGTCTTTTCTGGATGGCCCTTCTCAGCTTCGCCACCCCGTTCTTTTGGATTTCACCGCTCATACCCTGGGCCATGGTGATCGCGACAATCTCCGTCTCCTGTTGGTTGATCTATCGCCTGCAGAGCACCGTCCAGAACTCAGAGTCAGCCAACCAACTGGCAGAGACACTCCAAGGCGAGCCGATCCGTCAGGAAACCGATCCCGCGCAATCGTTAAGCCTCGTNNAGAGTTGAAAATAGAGTTGAAAATAGAGTTGAAAATAATGACTGCTTCCGCCGCCGCAGCGCCGCAATCTCTGGAAGCGCGAGCACCCGCGACTACCCAACTGTTTCAATCATCGCGCCAGCGCACCCTGCTCTTGTGCCTGCTGTTGACTGTATTTGTGTTGGTTTCTTACAGCCCCGTAACCGGCAACGGATTCCTCAACTACGACGACGATGGCTACATCACCGGCAATCCTCAGGTACAGGCCAGTCTCACGTGGACGACGGTGAAATGGGCATTCACCACCTATGACAAAGCGAACTGGCATCCGCTCACCTGGCTGTCCCACGCTCTCGACTGCGAACTGTTCGGCCTGAAACCTGCCGGACATCTCTACACGAATGTGTTGCTGCACGCGGCCAACGCCGTGCTTCTTTTTCTGTTTCTGCAAGTCGCAACCGGATACCGATGGCGCAGCCTGATGGTCGCCGCTCTGTTCGCTCTCCACCCGATCAATGTCGAGTCCGTGGCCTGGGCCTCCGAGCGCAAGAACGTGTTGAGCATGTTGTTTTTTCTGCTCGCACTGAACGCCTACGTCTGGTATTTCCACAAATGCTACGCAGGCAATCCTGGGTTGACCATATCAAACCTGGGCCGATATTCCGCCGTGGCCTTTCTGTTTGCGCTCGGCCTGCTCAGCAAGCCGCAAGTAATTACGCTTCCGTTTCTGCTGTTGCTGCTGGACTACTGGCCGCTCCACAGAATCGGTTCGCCGGGTGTCACTCACCAAGATGTCGCGAGTCAAGAGGCTCAGCCCGGGCGCACGCAAAGCGTGTCGCTCGGATGGCTCTTTCTGGAAAAACTGCCGCTCCTGCTGCTCTCCGTCGCCAGCGTGTTCATGACCATGAAGGCCCAAAGAGCCGGAGGTGCCGTCAAGACTCTGGCTCAGTACAGCGTGCTCTTGCGCGTCGAAACTTGCGTGATCTCGTACGTCGGCTATCTGGGAAAAGCCTTTTGGCCTTCGCACCTGGTCGCGCTGTATCCGCATCCCACGCAACTCTATCCCGCCTGGCAAGTGGCTGCGGCCGCGCTGGCACTGATTCTGATCACCGCGCTCGTTCTCGTCCCGCGCGCTCGCGACCGCCGCTATCTCGCCGTCGGATGGTTCTGGTTTCTGGGCAGCCTCGTGCCCATGATTGGACTGGTACAGGTTGGCACGCAGGCCATGGCAGATCGCTACACCTATATCCCATTCATTGGCTTGTTTTTGATGGTGACGTGGCTCGTCGCGGATTGGGCCGAAGCATACCGCTTCCCCGTCCGATGGCTTGCCGTTCCCTCTGTAGCTTGTCTGCTGTTGCTCGGGACCCTCACTTATCGCCAAGTCGGCTATTGGCACGACAGCGAATCGTTCTGGCTGCGCACATTGTCCCTCACCCGCAACAATTTCGTTGCCGAAGACATCCTCGGAGACTTCCTGACCAGCCAAGGCAGGCGCGAGGACGCCGCCATGCACTACCGCGCTGCCATCGACATTCATCCCGACGATATCCCCGCCAACCTGAATCTCGCCGATTACGAGCGCGATCGCGGCAATCTACCGGCGGCCATCGGCCATTATCAGCTTGTGGTTCTTCGCGCTGCCAGGTTGAACAATGCTGCCGCCGTCAATGTTCGCACCGTGGCCTATATCAATCTCGGATCGGCCTACACTGCACTCGGCGAACCCGCAAAGGCAAAGCAGAGTTTCGAAGCAGCGCTGCAACTGGCCCCTGACGCTCCCGAGGCATTAGTCGGACTCGGGCTGCTTGCCCAAAAAGCCGGCGATCTGCCCGAGGCCGTGCGCCAGTACTCCCACGCCATGGCGGTACAACCTACCGATGTCGGCTACCTCCTGCTGGCACGTGCCTTGCAGCAGCAAGGACGCACTGACCAAGCCAATGCCATCGTCGAACGCATCACCCGGCTTTCACCCGATTTTTCCAAAGCGCAGAAGACGGCCGACTCGCTTCTCGCCGGAAGGTAAAAGGGCGCTAATCGCCGCGCTCGCACTGATCGGATGCCAGGACAATTCCAAATGCCCGCTAACCTCATCTGCAAGAAACGCAAACGCGACCGTTCCGAGAATGGCATTTGCCGCGACTGGCAAGCGATTTGGAGTAAAACACCTCTACGTCGCCGCCTGTCAAAATTTGTCAAATTCAGGCTCTGAAAGTGTCATACTGGAGTCACCGAGATGGAGTTGAGGATGTGACCATTCTCCAGCGTGCCATTGAAAACACTGAGTTTGCATCCAGAAGGGCATTTGACTAACGTCACTTGGGCCTCTGGCCCTAAGAGTGCGATAGTAACTGCGAGTTGGTCATCCAACCAAAACCAGTCAAACGGAGACGAGGAAACTAAATGCGGAAACAAAAGGGCTTCTCACTGATCGAACTGCTGATCGTGGTGGCGATCATTCTGATCATCGCCGCGATTGCTATCCCGAACCTGTTGCGTGCACGTATTGCGGCGAACGAGTCGTCCGCTGTCGCATCGCTTCGGACCATCAACACTGCTGAAATCTCTTACAACTCCAGCTACCCGACAGTAGGCTTTGCGGCCACCCTGGGTGCTCTGTCTGGCACCAGCTGCGCGCCGCCTACCTCCACGGGCGCTTGCTTGATCGATACCACGCTGGCTTCAGGCACCAAGAGCGGTTATACGTTCCTTGTGGCGAACGCTTCCGGCACTCCGGTCTCGACCTATTCGGCGAACGCCAATCCGCTGACGCCGAACCAGACTGGTGTGCGCTACTTCTGCTCCATCGCAGATGCTGTCATTCGTGTCAGCGCTGCGGGCGCGACCTGCACTGGTACCGAGCAGCCCCTGCAGTAAGCTTAGCTTTGGCAAAGTACCTGGGGGAGGGTACAAGCCGGAAAAAAGCAGAGGAGAAATCCTCTGCTTTTTTGTTTTTGCTCAAAGTTCTTGATTTTCCCGCGCTAAGATTTCTTCAACGACTGACAAAATTTGGCAGAACCCCATCCGATCGACCTGCCAAGAATTGTCATTTCCCTCTCTGCCAACCGTTATCTGAAGATTGCTACCCAGAGTCGACGTAAAGAATTGTTAAGGAAAAATGCCGCTTCCAGCGCGTTCTGAGTTACTCCTGGGCATGCCTCACGGAACGGTTCATGAACTGCAAATACTCTGGCGGCTGTCGAAGTTATCTCGCGCCCTAAGAGGACGGAGTCGATCAACCAATGAAGAAAAACAAAGGCTTTTCACTGATTGAGTTGTTGATTGTTGTAGCGATCATTCTAATCATCGCGGCCATCGCGATTCCCAACCTGCTGCGGGCGCGAATCGCGGCCAACGAGTCTTCGGCCGTGGCTTCCCTGCGGACTTTGAATACGGCACAGATCTCTTATGACTCCGCCTACCCGACCGTCGGCTTTGCCACCACGCTTGCGGCGCTGAGCGGCACCAGTTGCGCCCCTCCAGGAAGCGCTCAGGCCTGTTATATCGACGAAACCCTGGCTTCCGGCACCAAAAGCGGATATACATTCGTGCTGTCCGGCACCTCGGGAACGCCGAATTCGACTTACAATTTTGCCGCGTCGCCCTTGACCCCGAACCAGACGGGTGTCCGCTACTTCTGTTCGTTCGCCGACGCCGTGATTCGCGTCAGCAGCACCGCGATCGGCTCCGGCGCCTGCACCACCAGCATTGCGCCGTTGCAATAGGTTTGGCCATGTGCCTGGGGGAGGGTACAAGCCAGAAAGAGGCAGAGGAGCAATCCTCTGCTTTTTTGTTTCTGGGGGTTTCCCCTGTCTCCCCGAATACGCGAATCCGTCGTGTCCCCCGGACAAGAAATGCCAAAAAATGTTACTTCCGCCGCTGTCGGAGTAGCCAACCCACGCCCCTGAGATTCGGTCTCCGCATCGCCTTCAATCCCAAGGACATAGATTAGCTTCTCTCCCACTCTCGTCCGGCAACCAAAGTGCAATGGTATCTCTGGCAGTTGACCGGACAGTCTCGCCCCCGGTCCGAGAGATGCAATGCCAACGACCACGCAAAGAACGACCGCGCAAGAAATAAAAGGATTCTCGCTCATCGAGCTGCTGATCGTTGTAGCCATCATTCTGATCATTGCCGCGGTGGCCGTACCCAGCTTTATCCGGTCTCGCATCGCGGCCAACGAATCGTCCGCCGTGGCCTCCGTACGCACCGTGAACACGGCGGAGATCTCGTACAATTCCACGTATCCCACTGTGGGCTATGCGGGCACTCTGACGGCCTTAGGTGGCACCAGTTGCTCGCCGCCAAGTTCAACCAGCGCTTGCTTGATTGATACGGTGCTCGCTGCTGGCCAACGAAGCGGCTATAACTTCGCTCTCTCCAACGTCAGCGGAACCCCCAACGCAAGCTACAACATTATCGCCAGCCCGGTTTTGTGGAACTATTCGGGCATGCGCTATTTCTGCTCCTTCGAGGATGCTGTGATCCGCGTCAGCATGACCGCGATCACCACCTGCACTGAGTCCGTCACCCCGCAACAATAGCTGACGTCACGCGCAGATTCGCGCCTCAGAATCCTTTACCTTCGTAACCATCCTCTCCGCCAACCACCCGCTGGACCTGCCAGAGTTGCTTATAATTCCTTCATCGGATGAGAACTGAGATGAGAACCAAGACGAGAACCAGATTTAAATCAAGATCCCAGCCAGAGGCTTGGTAATTCACGCATGGCCATTGCTGCCATTGAAATTCTAGATTTGGAAAAAAGCTACCTGGTCGGATTCTGGCGCAAGCGCCCGAAGCTTGCCCTGCGCCCGCTCCGCCTGACCATTGAAGAAGGCGAGGTCTTTGGCTTCCTCGGCCCCAACGGCGCAGGCAAGACCACCACTCTCAAGCTTCTCATGGGACTGGTCTTCCCGACCGCGGGCACGGCGCGGATTCTCGGCATGGACATGGACGATCCCCGCGTGAAAGCGCAGATCGGATTTCTGCCCGAGCAGCCTTACTTCTACGACCACCTGACCGCCCGAGAACTTCTCAACTACTACGGACAACTTTCCGGAATTCCCTCCAAAGAGCGCTCGGCGCGGGTGGAGCAGATGCTGGCGCGCGTGGGATTGAGCGACTCCGCCGGTATTCAACTCCGCAAATTCTCGAAAGGAATGTTGCAGCGGGTTGGCCTGGCCCAGGCAATTCTGCACGATCCCAAACTCGTATTTCTCGATGAACCCATGTCGGGCCTCGATCCCATGGGACGCCGCGAAGTACGCGACCTCATTCAGCAACTGCGGCAGGAGGGCAAGACGGTTTTCTTTTCGACTCACATCTTGTCCGACGCGGAATCGCTTTGCGATCGCGTTGCGGTCATCCACCAGGGCGAATTGCGCGGAGTCGGCAAAGTGGCGGAGTTAACTTCCGGGACGCAAGGTAAAGTCGAAATTGTTTTCTACGCCAACGCACAACAAGTTCCAACTGCGCTGACCGCCCTCGGAGCCGAGTCGCGATTCGGGGGCGGCAACATGGTCAACTCCGTGTTGCCCGAAGCCCAGCAAGACGCCGCCCTCGACGTGCTCCGGCGTGAGCATATGAAGCTCATTTCGCTCACCCCAGTTCGTCGCTCGCTCGAGGAATATTACATTCAACAATTGCGGCCGGCGGAGAACGAAGAAATCCGAAACCAGGAAAGTCACAAACAAGAAAACCAGAAAAACGAACTTCGCGAAGAAGCCAGCCGGAAAGGAGTCGGCGTATGAACTCGAACGTTACCGGTGCACGCATCGGCTATATCGCCTTCAACACTTTTCGCGAGGCTGTCCGCGACCGCGTTCTCTACAACCTGATCGCGTTTGCACTTTTGCTCTCCGGCGCCGCAATCCTCGTCGGCGAAATCTCCATCGACATCGAGCGTCTCGTCGTCGTCAACCTCGGCCTGACCGCCGTCTCACTGTTCGGAGTCGTGATCGCCATCTTCATCGGAATCGGTCTCGTCTCGAAAGAGATCGACAAGCGCACTCTCTACACCGTTCTCTCGCGCCCGGTGCGCCGATGGGAGTTCGTCGTCGGCAAGTTCTTCGGCCTCACGGGAACGCTTGTCGTCAATACGTTCTTCATGGCGCTCGGCGTCTTTCTTGCGCTCGTCTACGTCGCCCATAAATTCGAACCGATGGATGTCTGGGTCCTGGCCGCCCTGTATTTCATCGTGCTGCAATTCTTCATCGTCTGCGCTCTGGCGCTGTTTTTCTCGTCCTTTTCCACGCCCCTGATGTCCGCCATCTTCACCTTCGCGCTCTTCGTCATTGGAAATCTTTCAGAAGATCTCCGCGGCTTTGCCCGAGTAACCTCTGGCCTCGGAGGCGCTGTGGCCACCGCCATCGCCTACATGGTGCCGAACTTCTCCGCGTTGAACGTGATCAGCCAGGTCGCTCACGGCGACCCTGTACCCGGACGGCTGATTCTCTACAACACCGCCTACGCTCTTCTGTATTCGGCGATGGCCATCTCCGGAGCCGTGCTTATTTTCCAACGCCGGAATCTGAAATGAAAATGACGCCAACCCGGCGCGTAACTCTGGCAGCGACAGCGGTGTTCTTGCTCTCTCTCTCCGGCTCCGTCACCGCCATTCACGCCATCGACCGTCTGCAAGCAAATTCTGTGCCTCAGCAAGCGCTCTACCTCCGCTCTACCAAAGTATTGCGCCGGTTGAGCCTCGGTTACACCGGCTTGCTGGCCGATATTTACTGGACACGCGCTGTCCAGTATTTCGGACAGCAGCACCACAACGATTCCGGCGATTTCCGTCTGCTTTCGCCGCTGCTCGAAGTCACCACCGAACTCGATCCCCAACTCTTGCCGGCTTACCAGTTCGGAGCCAATTTTCTCGCTCCCAAGCCGCCCAATGGAGCGGGCCTTCCCGGCGCCGCGCTCGCGCTCACCCAATACGGAATCGCGCACAATCCCGACCAGTGGCGTCTTTACTACAACCTCGGCTTCATCTACTACACCGAACTCAACGATTACGCCAAAGCCGCCGACGCCTTCAAGCGCGGATCTGAGCTTCCTGGCACCAACGATTTCATGCCCATCCTGGCGGCGCGAATGGCGCAGCACGCCGGCGAATTCGACACCGCCCGCATGTTGTGGTTCACCACCTACCAGAGCACCAAAGACGCGCGCATCCGCCAGAACGCCGTCGAACACCTGTTAGCTCTGCAAGTTGACGAAGACATCACCCGCCTCGAGCAGGTGATCCAAAAGTACCGCGCCCAGACCGGACACTTACCCTCTAGTTTCGGCGACATCGAGCGCGCCGGCTTTATCCGCGGAACGCCCGCCGATCCCAAAGGACATGCGTACCGCCTGATGCCCGACGGCCGCATCGAAGTCGAGGATCCGAAGAAGATCTACTTCATCACCAAAGGCCTTCCGCCCGGAGCCGAACCACCCCAACCCCCTCACGAACCGCAACCGGATTTGAAATAGACGCGCACTCAGCAATTAGCATTTAGCATTCAGGAATTGGTGCGTTTTTCGCTAAGTGCTAATTGCCAATTGCTAAATGCTGAAATTTCTCCGAACCTGGTGGCGCGACCAGATCCAAGAACGCGGCATCGTCAGCGCTACAACCCTGCTCTTCCGAAATCTCTGGAGCTTCCTCCGCGACTCCACGCCCGAACGCCGCCGCCAGCGCTACGGCGACATGGAGTACGACTGGGAGCACCGCGTCAACACTACCAGCGGAACCCTGGGCTGGCGCGAACGCCTGCTCGGCACCTTCCACTCGCCCTACCAGCCCACCGATCCCGCTCTGTTTCGCGAAATGATGTCCGCTCTGCCCATCCAGTTCGACAAATTCACTTTCATCGATATCGGCTCTGGCAAAGGCCGAACCTTGCTCATGGCTTCGGAATATCCATTTCAGAAAATCATTGGCGTTGAACTTCTGCCCGAACTCCACCAGGTCGCGCAAGAAAATCTGCGCCTCTACCAGAGCGAATCGCAGAAATGCTTTGCCCTGGAATCCGTCTGCGGAAACGCAACCACTTTCCCTTTTCCCGCCGAACCCCTCGTACTCTATTTATTCAATCCCCTGCCCGAATCGGGTTTGCGGCAGATGCTCGCCAACCTGGACCGCAGCCTGGCCGCCAATCCCCGACCGGCGTATGTTCTCTACTACAATCCGCTGCTGGAGCACGTTCTGGCCGGAACCGCGCAACTAACCAGGCTGGGTGGGACAGAATCCTACTCGCTTTACAGTTCCAGTAAAACGGAACTCACCTAAACGCATTTCGGGCCGTATCGCCGCGCCAGACATTCGTGCCTAATTAATCCCATCCGACAACTTCACGAAGTAAAATTGAGAAGGGGAAAACTTCCGTTGCATCGCCACACAATTCTTGGATGGTTGCTCGCGGGAATATCTCTCGCCGCCACCGCGCCAGCCCAGACCACCCCCCCGCCCGACAAACACCAAC
>PMSZ01000311.1 GCA_003168235.1 Acidobacteriaceae bacterium | reverse complement strand
CAGCGGGACGACCTGCTCATCGAGCATTGCCACCAGCCAGCGCACGGGACGGACAAAGACTTCGCCCGGCTTGCGCCAGTACATATTCTTGGGCCAGTAGAGTGTCGAAATTTCCTTGGGAAGCGTCTCGGCGAGAATTTCCGAGGCAGCGCGTCCCTTTCGCGTGACCGTCGCCGAAAGATATTCGCCCTTGGGAGTGCTGACTTTTTCCAGCTTGCCGATGTCCACGCCAACTTTTTTCGCAAATGCGTGCGCTGCGGGAGTCGGCTGGCCGTCCTTATAGGCGACTTGCGTGGAGGGTCCGTTCACCTGCTCGGTAATATCGGGCTGCGACGCAGGAAGGCCAGATGCGAGAACGGCCAACCGACGCGGCGTGTCGAGATGCGAGATCGCGCCCGCTGGTTCCAGTCGCTCTCGCTGCAGCAGAGCGCTCAGCCGTTCGCGAAGTTCGCAAGACGCGGCCTCAATCATCCGCGCCGGGATTTCTTCGCATCCGATTTCCAGTAAAAAGTCAGCCATACTTCAATCCGTGTCATCCTGAGCGCCGCGGAATGATTCGTGAAGCGAATCCATTCCGCGAAGTCGAAGGACCCCTACTCTATGTGGCCGCCGGAACCAGCCTGCTCTTTTTCTCTTTTCCCGCTGCCTTGGGGACTTCCCCGCTCTTCTCGCTTTTTTTTGAAGTCGGATACTGCTGGTCCATCCAGGCCCTGGCAATGCCAACGGCCAGCGCCCGCACCCGCGCAATCACGCCGACGCGCTCGGTAACGGAAATCGCGCCGCGAGCGTCAAGAATATTGAAGTAGTGCGAGCATTTCAGGCAGAGATCGTAAGCGCCGAGCAGCGGGAAGCGGGACTTCTCTCGCGCGATCCCGTCGTCTTCGCTCTTGTCCTTGCTCAGAGCTGAGTAACGATCGAGCAGCGCCTTGCATTCGGCCTCGCAGAGTTCAAAGTGCTTCCACGCACTCTGCACGTCGGCCGCTTCGAAGTTATAAACGGAGAACTGCTGCTCGTCGGCGAGACGAACGTCTCCATATTTCACTTCCCTGCCAGTCTCGGGATCGCGCGCCCATACGATGTCGTAGATCGAATCGACATCCTGCAAGAACGCGCACAGCCGCTCTAATCCATATGTAAGTTCAGCCGAGATCGGATCGAGATCCACGCCGCCGCACTGCTGGAAATAAGTAAACTGCGTGACCTCAAGCCCATCGAGCATCACCTGCCATCCGATGCCCCACGCTCCGAGCGTGGGCGACTCCCAGTTGTCTTCTTCAAACTTGATGTCGTGCTGGCGCAGATCAATGCCGATTGCGCCGAGCGATTCGAGGTAAAGCTCCTGCACGTTTTCAGGCGGCGGCTTCAGGATCACCTGCAGCTGCAAGTGCTTGAACAAACGGTTAGGATTTTCTCCATAGCGCCCGTCCGCCGGACGCCGCGAAGGCTGCACATAAGCCACCTTATAAGGATTCGGCCCAAGCACGCGCAGAAATGTCTCCGGAGCCATGGTGCCAGCGCCAACTTCTACGTCGTAAGGTTGCTGGATGACCGCTCCGCGCTCAGCATAAAAAGCCTGCAGCTTCAGGATGAGCTGCTGGAAGGTCAGCGAATTGGGTTTGGAAGAGGTCACGTATTAGTTTCGGCTCTTAGCCTTTAGCCTTGTCATCCCTCGCTCGCTCGGGATGACAATTTGCAACAAAGTGCTAGCCGACCTTCTGCAGCATTGCCGCCGTCACCAGCTTCTTCTCGATGTGCCGCTCCAGAATCTGGAGAAGAAACTTCCGCAAGTCCGCGCACACCGCTTTCGGCCAGTCAATCTCGGCAAAATCGGAAACCCGCGAGCGCAACATCTGCGCCGCAATCTTTCTCGATTCCGCCGAGAGCTCCGACGAGGCGATGCGTTTATCGTCGATGCAAACCAGGCCGTCGGCCAGCGCGTGGTAAAACGCCCGGCCTTCGCCGCTGCCATCGCGACTTTGATCAAACGACCGTCCGCAGACAGCGCACTCCGAAAACTCCGGCAAAAAGCCCATCAGCCGCGTCATCCACAGTTCAAAGTAAGTCAGCGGCATCCACAAAGTTGCCCCGCGCAGTTGCTGCAGCACTGCCAGGCTCAAGCGAAACACCGCATCGCTCGCCTCGCGGTCGGGCATCAACTCGTCGAGCAACTCGGCAACATGCGCCAGGGCCGTCGCCCGCGGATAACTGACCTCGCTCGCCATCGGCGACTCGATCACTTCGCAGGAATCAAGCCGCGCGAGTTCCTGACGCTCGCGGTCGTCGTAAAATGCCCGCACATACGTGAGCGGCTCGAGCGCGCCCCCAAAGCGGCGTCTGGACTTCATCGCCGCGCGCGCCACGCCTTTCACCTTGCCTTCCAGCCGGGTAAAAAGCGTGACCAGCAGGTCCGACTCACGCAGCGGATACGTGCGCAGAACGATCGCTTCCGACTCCTTCAGCGCCATGGAAGGTCTACAGGTTAATCAATAATTGTAATGGAAGGAGTGGTTGAACTGAAAGCTGACGCCTGAGGCTGAGAGCTACCTTCCGAAGTACTTCGCATTCCGCTCGGTGTATTCTTTCCACTTTTCCGGCAGATCGTCGAGCGCGAAAATCGCCGACACCGGGCACACCGGAACGCAAGCGCCACAGTCGATGCACTCGACCGGGTCGATATACAACATCTCTTCAGTCCCGAATTTATCGGAGTCCTTCTTGGGATGAATGCAATCGACCGGACACGAATCAACGCAAGCGGTGTCTTTGGTTCCAATGCAAGGTTCGGCAATTACGTAGGCCATAAAATCTCATGTTCCTCAGGCGCAGGGAGTGTAACCAACCCTCAATTTTAACAAGAACGCAGCTATCGGTACAGGCAGTGCCGCGCAGAGGTGCCGCGCAGACACGGCGCACTGCGATCTCCAGCGATTCCCGCAGCAGGCGTGCGTTAGCGGACGTGTCTCAGCGGACCAGAAATCTCCACGCAACCACTGCGGCAAAAACCGCGATGCCACACGCATAAGCGATCATTCTCGCCCTTAAAAACTTCTCATCCATATACACAAAAACCTCCGTCCCACAAAGTCATCATGCCACAAGCCCGACGCCAAAGCGAGACCGGAGGTCCGTAGCAACCCACCCACCGCTCAGACAGTCGTAAGCTCCCGCTCACGGCTGGGTTCGTACTCGACAATGTATCCCGCCACCGCGCTCGCGGCCACCGTCAGCGGAGACGCCAGATACATCTGCCCCGGTCCGCTGCGTCCGGGAAAATTTCTATTCTGCGCGCTGATTACAACCTGGTCGGGGCGAGTGGATACTCCCGGCCCAGCATTGATGCACGCGCCGCAGCTCGGCTCAATCAAATGCGCGCCGGCTTTTTCGAAAATCTCAATGTAACCGCGGCCTTTCGAATACTCGCGTGTCTCCTGCGAGCCGAACTGGATCCAGAAGTTGACATTCTTCGAAATTCGTTTCCCCTGTTTTAGAGCATCGGCGAGAACCGTCGCGTACATATCCATGTCTTCATTTTTCCCCGCCGTGCACGTCCCGCCGTAAGCGATCTCAATCGGAACCTGCGCCCCCAGTTCGCGGATATATTTACCATTGCCGGGATCGCCCGGCGTTGCCACCATCGGCGTGATCTCGGCCGCGTCGAGTTCGATCACTTCGGCATATTCGGCGTTCGCATCGCTCCGCAGGCCATCAATCATCTTCTCGACCTCGGCGCGCTTCATGCCGCGCCGCTCCATCAGAAACTCGACCACCTTTTCATCCGGAGCCACGATTCCGGTAAAGCCTCCAATTTCGGCCGCCATGTTCGTCATGGTGGCGCGCTCGTCCACCGACAGCGCCTCGACCGCTTCGCCCGCATACTCCATCACTTTCGCCAGCGCCTTGCCGCTGCGCACATACTCAAGCGACAGAATCTTCAGGATGAAATCTTTCGCCGTAACATTCGCGTGACGTTTACCGCGAACGACGATCTTCACCGACTCCGGCACCTTGACGCGCACGTCTTTCGTGATCCACGAATTGAATACGTCGGTCGTGCCGATGCCAAACGCAATGCATCCGATCGCGCCAACATGCGGCGTGTGCGAATCGGAGCCAACGTTGACTTGCCCCGGCAGAGCATAAGTTTCCAGCATCACCGAATGGCAAATGCCCTCCGAGCCTTTGCGGTCGGCGAGTTCGCCGTGCAGTTTGATTCCCTGCTGCCTGGCGAAATCTTCCTGCTTCAGCTTGAGCTGCGTTGCCAGATCGAGCAGCCCCATCTTTTTCTTCTCTTCGGAAATGACTTCATCCAGAAAAGTCAGATGGTCGCGAAAAAAGCGGATGCTCGAAGCGTCGTTCACCGGAACATCTTTGCCGACATATTGCTCGTAAAAAATCGCCGCCATGGGCGTCACGTACTCGTGGCTGAAGCGCAGATCGACGCGGGTGAAGCCAGTGTCGCCCGGCGCGACCGCTTCCACGCCCACCTTGCCGTCGGGCGTAACCATATGCCGAGCGAAGATCTTCTCCGCCAGGGTCATAGCCCGTGTGGAGCGGGCGCCC
>PMSZ01000133.1:6377-30456 GCA_003168235.1 Acidobacteriaceae bacterium | reverse complement strand
GTGGTGAGCGAGTTCTTGAAGACCTGTTCGAAGGCCAGGAATTTGAGGATGCCAAGATTGACGGAGGGATGGAAGCGAAGGCCTCCTTTATAAGGACCGATCGCGCTGTTCATTTCGATGCGGAATCCGCGATTGACTTGCACTTTGCCGCGGTCGTCGAACCAGGGCACGCGGAACATGAGGACGCGTTCGGGTTCGGTGATGCGCTCGAGGATTTTGGCTTCCTGATATTCGGGATGGCGCTCGAGGACGGGCCTTAAGGACTCGAAGACTTCGAGGACAGCCTGGTGGAATTCGGGTTCGGCTGGGTTCTTGGATTTGACGAGGTTGAGATTTTGATCGATGTAATCCGCGGCGGGGTTGCGCTTGGGCGGTTCCATGACGTTGCTCATAGGCTTGCCTCCGAAATCTAGTATAGGAACGGGGTGTAGAACTACGAGATGATGCGGGAGACGATGGCAAAGATTAGACGACTGGGGGAGCGGCTCTGCCGTGATTGGCATCGCCGGATTTCGTGACGATCAAGCCCAAGAATCTTTGTTCGGAACCTTGTTTAAAACAGCGATGCGTAGAGCACCTGAGACGCGCGTCTTGGCGCAGTCTTTCTTGATACAGGTTGAGGTTACTTCCTGGCAGGAAGTTTTACAACCGTGACCTTGTCGGTTACCTTCTGACCTTTTTCCATGCCGCCGACGATAATCAGGCCGGTGGGGGTGACGAGGAGACCGCGATGGTCCATTGTTGGAACGGCGGCAGGCGTGGAGGTTGGTCCGGGAGTTGCGTCAGGATTTGCTTCGATGGTCTCCCACTCTTCGGTCGCGACGTTGAAAGCGAAGGTGACTGGGGACGGTTCGGCGGGGTGACCGTTGTAGCCGATGCCGTTGTAGTTGTAGGGAGTGTCGGTGCCGCCGGAGAAATAGATGCGGCTGTCTTTTTTCTCGGAGAGTGCGGCACCGGCGGCGATGCGGTAGCGGGCGGCGCCGGGATGCAGGGGGAGGTTGAACCAATCGATTTTGGTGATGTCAGCTTTTCGTGAAGTTGGAATTTTGCCCATCCAGCATTCGCGGGAGGAAACGAACTTGGGATTGCCGCCGTAGGGATTCTTGTAGGCGCCGTCAACGTAGACAATGGTGTTACCGACAATGGCGCCGGCGTGGCCGAAGACAGGAGTGCCGGGGATGGGAGTGGCCTGCATCCAGGTATCGGTGTCGGTGTCGTAAATCTGGACGTTGCGGACGGGGCCACCGGTGGGGCCTTCGGCGGACGACCAGCCGCCGATAAGGAAGATGTAACGGTCGCGATAGAGTCCGACGACGGCGTCATCGACGGGCACAGGAATGTCTTTGCCGCGGTAGTAGCGGTGTTCCGCGGGCACAAAAACGTTGAGGTCGGGAACGGTGTGTTCTTCGCCCTGGGCATCGACGATGTAGCCTCCGAAGATGAAGACCTGGTCGTGGAGGGCGACGGCGGATGCGGCGAGGCGTCCGGCGACGCCGGGGACGGGACGTTCTTCGGTCCACTTGCCGGTGGCGAGGTCCAATTCGTAGGCGGCGGTGGTGATGACGTCCCAGGTTTTCCTGGGGCCGATGCCCATGAAAGAGAAGATCTTGGGACTGCCCTGATCGTGCGAAATGGCGACGGCGTTATTGGAGACAGGCGCGGGCAGCGGGGCCAGGGTGGGTTCATCGGCGGCTCGAAGTTGGGCGATGAGTATAAGGCAGAGCAGAAGGGCGAATAAGGCCGGGAGCAGTTTTTGCGAGGCCGATTTCATTGCAGATTTCATTGGAGATGATGATAGCAGCGGGAAAGAGCCAGGTCTTAGGTGTTCCTAAGACCTAACACCTGAGCCCTAGAACCATGTGCGCCTGCGGTATTCGCGATACTCGTCGCCGAATTTGGCTTCGAGGACGGCGGCCTCGCGGCGGGCGCGGAAGATCTGGAGGGGAATCACGATCATGAGAAGGAGCAGTCCTTCAGGACGCCGGAGCATCAGGACCGCGCCAGCGATGAAGAATGTTCCGGAAACGCAAATCGGATTGCGGATCTTGGAATAGATGCCCGTCGTGACCAGAGCCGTCGCTTTGGGAACGATGGAGAAGGACCGGCCGAGCGTGTAGCGGGAGAGGATTACTCCGGCGATGCCGATCAGGGCGAGCACCAAGCCGAGCCAGCGCATCCAGTCGTGTGGGCCGGGGGCGGTTTTGAATATGTAGCCAGTCGCTACCGAGGCGATGATGAGTGGCAGCCACACGCGTCTGATGGTGGCAAAATCCATATTTATTCTCTATGCATTATTCGCTGATCGTATTCTCTACTCATAATTTCTACCCGTATTTTCTACTCACATTTTTCTATTCAAGGAAACCCTGGCGCACGGCGTGGATGAAATCGGTATGTGCGGGTTCCGCGCCAGCAGCGCGCATCTGCAGAGCGATCTGTCCGCGATGATACGCCGAATGGAAGAGCACGTGGGTCAGGATGTCTTCGACGCGGCTGGACCAGGTCTCGCCTTTGGTGTTGTGGTATTCGACGGTGTCGTCGAGCGAGCCGGGAGTGAAGCGATTGGCGAGGCGCTGGAGATAATTCTGCCACGATGACGCGTTCTCGGCGGCGAGGGCCGTGCAGTTTTCGATGGTTGCAGTGGGCCAAACGGGCAGAGTCTGGGGTTGCTGAAGGATCCGTTCGAGCCAAAGCTTTTGGGCCGAGAGGATGTGGGCCAGGCGGCCGAGCGTTTCAGGGGAAACAGATGCGGCGGCGCGCATCGCGGCCAGGCACTCGCGATTCGCCCAGGAATCGTAGGCATACATTCGGAGAAAATCTTTGGCGTCCATAGGTGCTCCCTTCGACGAAAGATGCGTCGCTGCGGCGGTGCGTTGCGACCAGCTCCGTAAAGACGATACGATGACAGTCGACACGATGTTAAATGATGGGATGACGCGTTTGCGGACGGGGTATTCTCCCTCGCATAGGTTGACCGCAGCGGCTAAAGCCGGTCTTCAGACTCAGCGCGTAACCGCAGCGCTGAAGCGCTGCGCCACCCAAAATCTCCCGGCCGCCTTAATTGTGGCCATCGCACTCTTATTGACCATGACTGCGCCCGCGCAGACGCAAAATCAGAGCGCATCGCAAATTCGCGAGCAACTGTTGCAGGAGCTGAATGCGGGACAATTGCAGGATGCGGTTCTGCTGGGACAGCAGGCGGTTTCGCGATGGCCACGGGATGCGCAATTCCGTCACTATCTTGGGGTTGCGTATTTCAAGACCGGCGACGCCAGACAGGCGCAAGACCAGCTCGAACGCGCCCGGGATTTGAATCCCAAAGACTCGGCAACGCATTTTGATCTGGCGCTGGTTTTTCTGAGTCAACAGGATTTCACGCACGCGGCGGATGAACTTCAGGCGGCAGTGAAGCTCGACTCCGGAAATGCGCTGGCGCATGTGCTGCTGGGGCGCGCATATCTGAATTCGAATCGCAGCCTGCAGGCGATTGACGAATTCAAGGCGGCTTTGAAGCTTGATCCTTCGATCAAGCTGGGACACTACCATTTGGGATTTGCCTACTTCAGTCTGGGGCGCAATGACGAAGCCATTGCCGAGTACAAGGAGGAATTGCGGCGATCGGGAGAAAGCGCGGCGGTGGTGTGCGCGCTGGGACACTCACTGCTGGCGAGCGGAAAATACAATGCGGCGGAAACGTATCTGGAGCGCGGAACGCAGATTGATGCGGGTAATCCCGACGTTTGGTACGACCTGGGGAAAGCGCAAGCGCTGGCGGGGGAGTGGGCGAAGGCGGAATTGACGTTGCGCAAGGCGGCGGAACTGAATCCGAAGGACCCGAGCCCGCACTATCAGCTGGCGCATGTGCTGGAAAAACTGGGCAAGGTGGAGGACGCAAGAAACGAAAGAGAACGCTTTGCGGAGTTGAAGAAAGCGCAACCGGCTACGGCGGGCATGGCGACGGGGCGGGACCACTAAGTGAGCAATGAGAAGCGGGTCGGCGATTCGGTGCGCATGAACAATTTCTTTCCGGCGGTCTTTCTGAGGGTGGCGGCATCGCTCCTGCTGGCGGCGGCCGGTGGCGGCTGGGTTTTGCGGGGCGCGGCACAGATGGCGGCGAAGAACGGCGCGGCGAATCCACAGTTGTTTGTTGATGTAACTCGCGCGGCGGGAATTGACTTTCACCTGACTTGCGGCGGCCCGGAGAAGCTTTCCATTCTGGAGACGCAGTGCGGGGGCGCGGCGGCGTTCGATTACGACAACGATGGATGGATGGACATTCTACTGGTCGATGGATCGACGCTGGAGGATTACCGCGCCGGCAAGTGCCATCCGCCGCGGCTTTACCACAATAATCACGATGGAACGTTTACCGACGAATCGGCGAAGTCGGGGCTGAATTTCTGCGGATGGGGATACGGCGTGGCCATCGGCGACTTCGATAACGACGGATGGGAAGATGTGTACATCACGGGATTCCATGGTTCGGCGCTTTACCATAACAACCACGATGGAACGTTTACCGATGTCACCGCGAAGGCGGGAGTGGCGAACGCCGATAGCTGGGGAACGAGCGCGGCGTTTGGCGACTATGACAACGATGGCAACCTCGATCTGTATGTTGCGAACTATGTCGACCTCGATATCAACCACCTGCCGAAGTTTGGCGACGGGCCGTTTTGCCAATATCGCGGCATTCCGGTGAATTGCGGGCCGCGCGGATTGAAGGGCGGGCGCGACCGTCTTTATCACAATAACGGGGATGGCACTTTCACCGATGTCACCGAAAAACTTGGCATTGATACCGAGAGCTATTACGGGCTGGGTGTAATGTGGCTCGATTACGACAAGGACGGTTGTCTCGATCTCTATGTGGCGAATGATTCGTCGCCGAGCCTGCTGTATCACAACAACTGCAAGGGCGGATTTACCGAGGTGGGCGCCGAGGCGGGCGTCGCTTATAGTGCGGACGGTCACGAGCAGGCGGGGATGGGCATCGATTCGGCGGATTACGATCGCGACGGGTGGCCGGACATTGTGAAGACGAATTTTTCCGACGATTCCGACAATCTTTATCACAACGATCACAATGGCGAATTTACCGACGAGGCAGGAGCGGCGGGGATCGGAGGGGTGAGCAGTCCTTATCTGGGGTTTGGGGCGAAGTTTCTCGACTATGACAACGACGGCTGGCCGGATATTTTCATTGCCAATGGGCATGTCGATCCGCAAGTGGAAGGACAGTCGTTTGGCGTGGGATATGCGGAGCGTCCATTTCTGTTTCACAATTTGTCGGCGGATAAATTGTTGGCTGCGGATAGATCGAAGATGGGAAAGTTCGAAGAAGTGGGCGGACGGAGCGGCGGGGCGCTGTCGAAAAAGTATGTTGGGCGTGCGGCGTTGACGGCTGATTTCTGGAATCGCGGACGTCAAGATCTGTTGATGACGAATCTGGAGGGCTCCCCGGTGCTGCTGAGGAATGAAGTTCCGGCGGTGGGACACTGGTTTCGGGTAAAGACTGTGGGCACGAAGTCGAACCGGGACGGGTTCGGGGCGAAAGTCGAAATTACTGTGGATGGATCGACGCGCTACGCGGAAGTGCGCGCCGGGAGCAGCTTTGAGAGCTCGAGCGATCCGCGGGTACATTTCGGGCTGGGCGCGGCGATGCGAGTCGATGCGATTGTGGTTCGCTGGCCGAGCGGGCAGGTGGACAAGATGGGGCCGGAAGCGGCTGATGAGGGGATCGTGGTACGAGAGGGAAGTGGGATCGTGCAGAGGGATATCGAGAAGCGGTCGCCGATCCGCAAGAAGCGATGAACGGGGCTCTCGGCGAGTCCGCGCTTTTGGAAGAGATGGTCTGCAATTAGGCGTCAATCGCGCGTCGGCGAGCGGCACGAATCTTCGCCAAGAATCTCCACACGAATCTACGGAATTTGGAAGTTCGACGTGTTTCCATCTTCAGATAGTCATAGGCAGACCAGCGATTCCATCGGTAAGTACCTGAAAGATAAAGCATTGTGGTTTGGCGCACCAAGTGCCAATGTAACCCAAAAGGACTATCTGTATGTGTTTCTGATGGTCCAGATCAGGTTCGCAAAAGCTTTCGTGCACCTCGTGCACACGACAAAAACTTCGTGCGATAGTCTTTAGGGGGTAGGTCAATGAAAAGATTGCAGCTTTGCCTTGTAGTGCTAGCCGTTTTGGCGCTGAGCCTCAGCGCGTTCGCGCAGGTTGAGTTCGGCCAGTTTACCGGTGTCGTGACCGATCCGACGGGCGCCGCGATTGCGAACGCCACGGTGACGGTTTCGAACACCGCTACCGACTTGCATGCCTCCACAACGACGAATGCGAGCGGCAACTACACGATCAGGGAGTTGCCCGTCGGGACTTACCGTCTGACGGTGGAGGCGCCCGGCTTCAAGAAGGAGTCGAACGCCGGAGTCGTGATCAACGCTGGCACGATCGCGCACGTGGACTTCAAGCTGCAGATCGGCAAAGCGTCGGAGGTTGTCGAAGTGGTCGGCCAGGGATCGAATGTGAACGTCGAAGATTCGCAACTGGCTACGACGGTCACCTCTACGCAGATCGAAAATCTGCCGCTAAACGGCCGCAACGTTTACGACTTGATGCAGTTGTCTCCGGGTGCGGTGAATGTGGCGGGCGTGGATTTCGAGAACGGACATAACACTGTGGTCAACGGTGTTCGCGAAGACTTCAATGGGTTCTTGATCAACGGCGTCTCGAACAAAGACCTGAGCGGCGGTGAAGTTAATACGCCCATTCAGGACACGGTGGCCGAGTTCCAGCAACTGGAATTGAATAATTCGGCGCAGTACGGCAGCAGCGCCGGATCGATCAACAATCTTGTGACCAAATCGGGCACGAATGCCATTCACGGCAGCGGTTGGGACTACCTCCGCAACGACGCCGTGGACGCCAATCAGTTTTTCCTGGACCAGACGGGAACAGCCAAGCCGCCGTTGCATTTTAATCAGGCGGGTTTCACCGTTGGCGGGCCGATTCTGAAGGACAAACTGTTCTTCTTTGGTTCATATCAGCATGATCACTTCCTCTCTTCGGGAACGCCAGAGACTCTGACGGTGGAATCGCCCGAATGGCGGCAGGCGGTTATAGCTGGTGCTCCGAATTCGGTTGCGTCGCTGCTGTATGGCAACTTCCCGCCGGCAATCCCTGGCAATCCGACGAATGGCACAACGTTGGCCACTTACGTTACCCCGGCCCCGACCACGCAAATCCCAAACCCTACCAGTGAGCTCGGGTTTGCCGAGTATCTGTGCAACAACTGGGTCGGCTATGGAGCAACCGGAACGAACAGCGTTTTCGGCAACTCAATCGTGCCCAAGCTGGCGCCGATTCTTGGAGTGACGGCGACCGATATCGCGACGATGGCGACGTTGCCTGGTTTGGGTCTGACGCAAAACGGCGCGAATTGCAATACCGCCCTGACCCCGGTACAAGGCGGGACTTTCGGAGCCGCCAGCGGACTTGGACGCAATGACTATTTCGAAAACCCGACCACGGCCATTTTCGGTACCCAGACCCAGTCGCTGGGCAATCTGTTTAACGGCAACGAAGCTTCAGCGCGTCTTGACTACAACTGGAACAACAACAACCGCACCTATGCGCAGTTCAACTGGCTGAAAGAAACTGACCAATATGGGCCGTGCTATTCGTACTGCACTCGCGGATTCCTGAATCCGAGCGTAGATCATTATCCAACGGGGCAGTTGAGTTGGGTTCACACTTTCAGTCCGACAATATTGAACGAATTCCGCGCGGGTTACACCCAACTGAACCAGGCCATCACCACCTCGCTGCCGGGTGTGCCGGCGGTTTCGTTCGGTGACGGCGTGGCTTCCTTCGGGTCCTACAATGGTTATCCGCAGTTCTTCAAGGATCACGAATATAGCTACGGCGACATGGTTTCGATCAGCCACGGCAACCACAGCTTCAAGATCGGAGCGGATCTGCGCCGCAATCTGGAAAACAGCCAGTTCAACGTAGCGCGTCCGTCGTATATCTTCAATAACCCGTTGTACTTCGCGGCCGACGCGGCGGGCGCCGAAATCGCCGGCGTCAATCCAGATTTCATCGATGGTGGCACGGGGAATTCGGAACTGGAAACCAACATTCGGCATTTCCGCAACTGGGAGGTTGGTTCGTACTTCCAGGATGATTGGAAAGTAACCAAGCGCCTCACTTTGAACCTCGGCTTGCGATGGGACTTCTACACCCGGCATACCGAGCAGGCCAATCTCGACACGACCTTCCTGCTCGGTCCGGGCGCGAACATTGTTGACCAGTTGGCAAATGCCAATGCGCCATATAGCACCAGCCCGGGCGTTTCCACGCCGTACGCTTCGACCTGTAATCCCACCTCCGTGGCAGTCCAAAGCAGCCAAGTGTTAGCGGGCGTGTGCGGGCCAGGCGGCTTTGCGCCTTCCAGCCGATTGGGACCTAATCAATATAAGGACTTCGGACCTCGTGTAGGCTTTGCCTGGGATGTGTTCGGCGACGGCAAAACGTCGTTGCGCTCCGGGTTCGGCATATCGTATGAGGGCACGTTGTATAACCCGCTCTCTAACTCACGCTGGAACCCGCCTTATTACTCGTTCAATTTGACGAGCAACGCCCTGCTTCCGATTTTCGGATCCACTGGAACGGTCGTATACGGACCCACAACCTGCACCGCCACCACGTGTTCTCCTTCGGGCGCTACTCCGACCTACACCGGTGCGCCAACCAACCCTGGCCAGGGAAACTCCGGCGCGCAAGCGACGGGTAACATTGACGGCTGGGCAGGTTTTAATGCTGACACTTCCTACCTGTCGGGCATCGTACTGCCGAAGGGCGTGAATGATCCTTACGTCTACAACTATTTCCTGGGCGTGCAGCGTGAGATCGCGCCGAAGACAACGTTGGAAATGAACTATGTGGGTACGGCGGCACACAAGTTGTTCCGCGCCGAAGACATCAACCGCGCTCCTGGAACGCTGCTTCCTCTGGGCAGCTGCGTTACCGACAATCTCGGCCGGAGTCTCTGCGGCCGCGCCGACGCCCTCAACGCCGATGGCACCGTGAACCCAAACTCAGTGAACCCGACGGGCATTCTAAACCCGAACTATGGCAAGTTGCGTACCTGGGAGAACGTGGTTAACTCCAACTACAACTCGTTGCAGACCTCGTTGAAGAAGCAGATGAGCCACTCCATTCTGTTTAACGCCAACTATACCTACAGCCACGCGATCGATAACGGCTCGACATGGCATAGCGGCGCTACGACCGCTAACGGCGCAGCTGGCGGCGAGGGCTACACCACTGATCAGACATTGCCGGGACTGGACCGCGGAAACTCGATCTATGACATCCGGCACCGGTTGAGCCTCAACTACGTGATCCAACTGCCGGGGCAGAATCTAAAGGGTGCTCTTGGCTGGGTCGCCGGCGGGTGGTCTTACAACGGGATCTGGGCGTTCCAGTCCGGCGCGCACTGGCAGCCATATGTCAATGTCGACGATGACCCGGCCGCTCTGGTGGAAATCAGCAATCCATCCAATCCCTGCGACGCTAACGATGTTAATAGCTCGAACTGCCAGAACCTGGGCGGCAACTGGAACCTCGACGGTGGAAGCAGCGGTCGTCCCAACTCGACTGCTCAGCATGTAACGTTTAACAGGACCACTTGGGCCAACGGGTGGTGCACCGGTGGTAACGGGTTCGGCTTGGGCGGCTGCGCCGCGCAGGGCGCCACGCCCACAGCGGGCAATATTCCGACCCTGACCCAGCCGTGCCTTGGTTGCACCGGCGATCTGGGCCGCAACAACTTTGTTGGGCCCGGCCAGTGGTATGCCGATATGACGCTCAGCAAAACCTTCATGCTGACGGAGAGGTTCCGCCTGAAGTTTGAAGCGCAAGGGTTCAACGTGTTCAACCGCCCCAACTTCCTGCTGGCAGTGAACGGTGGTGGAGCGCACAACTCGATTCAGGACCCGCTGCTGGGTGCAGCCGCTGGTACGCTGAATGCCCGCAACCTGCAATTCGGTTTGCATCTCGCGTTCTAAGCGACCGACTTCGCGGGCCCATCCTCGGATCTTTCTTCAGATCTCAGGATGGGTCCGTTTCTCTTTGCGGGGAGAGCCCCAGTGAAACGCATGTTCCGCAGACTTCATCCCTTCGCCGTAATTCTTCTGACGTGCTTCCTGTCGAGTCTTGCGTTTGCGCAACAAGCTGGCAGGATTATCGGCCAGATCCGCGTGCAAAAGGGAGACTTCCCGCCTCACCCCGTCCTGGTGGAGTTGCAACTCCACAACGCAACCATCAATAGCACGTATGCCGATGGCGAGGGGCACTTCGGATTTTACGAACTCGAATCCAATCCTTATCACATCGTGGTGAACGACGAAGACTTTTACCCCGTCGATGAGATAGCGAACCTGAATCTTGAAGAATCGCAATTCGCGATGGTGCAAATCCAGTTGCGGCCGCGCGAGAAAAAAACCACCGATCCATTGCCCAAGCAACCGGCTGGCAGCAATCCCTTTATCGTGGACCCCGGAGACTACGAGAAACGCTTTCCGAAAAAGGCGGTGAAGGAATATGAAAAGGGATTGGAGTCTGAAAAAAAGGGCGAGAAGGGAAAGGCCATCGAGTACTATCAAGCAGCCTTGAAGATCGCTCCCGATTATTATCCCGCGCACAACAATCTTGGCGTGCTCTATTTGGGGAAGCCGGATTTTAAATCGGCGGAGGAACAGTTTCGGGAGGCCGTCCGACTCGACCAGAATGAGGCGCAAGCTTATTTCAATCTGGGCAACGTGCTCATGCTCACCGGGCGCTTTCAGGAGGCCGAGACTACGTTAGCGACCGGTCTGCAGAGGCGGCCGGATTCCGCCTTTGGAAATTTTCTGCAGGGAAGCTTGTATGGACGAATGGGCAAGCTGGCCGAGGCGGAGAGCAGTCTGCAGAAGGCGGTGCGCCTAGATGCGAAAATGCCGCAGCCGTATCTGCAGCTCGTCAACCTTTATGTCCGGCAGAACCGGCGCGAGGATGCCATTACGCAGCTGCAAGCTTTTCTGAAAGGCTTTCCCACGGCGGCGGCCGCGCCGCAAGCGCAGGAGATGCTGGATAAGCTCCAGAAGCAAGGCAGCGCAGCGCAGCGGTAGGCGCCGGGTTGGCGGGGCTGACTCTCGACCGACAACGGCTCTCAGCAGATCGGGAACAATCGCGCGGTCAGGGAACGCGGCAAGCTTACTTGGGAACGAAGGCGCAGAACTTTGGCTCCAGCTGACAGGCGGTTGCGTACTCGGAATGCGCGCTGGTGATTTTGCCGACATGCTGGTAGGCGTAGGCGAGGTTGAGGTGGGCTTCGGCGAGCTTGGGGTCGAGTTTGATGGCGAGTTGATGTTCGCGGACAGCCTGCGACATGCGGTGGGTCTGGCTGTAACAGATTCCGAGGAAGTTATGAAGGCGGGCGTCATCGAGGCCGAGTGAGATGGCCTTTTCGAGGTGGGTCGCCGCATTGATGTAATCTTTCTGCTGATAAAGCGCTAAGCCCGTCTCCCGCTGTGCCGGCGAGAAATTGGGCTGAATCTCGATTGCCTTCTCATAGGAATACAAAGCTGCAACGGGACTGCTTTTCGCATCGAGCAAACCGATCTCATACCACGCGCGGTAATTCTGAGGATTGATCTGCAAAGTTTTCTGCAGCCAGGTTTTGGCTTCGTCGGTGCGGCCCAGTCTCGTCAGGGCGCGTGCCAGCCCGATCATGGCGTTGTCGAAATTCGGATTCAGCGCGAGGCAGCGCTGCAATTGGTCGACGGCCTCTTGCCAATTCTCGCGGCGCAACGCCGACTCGCCGAGCATGAAGGGAATGACATAGATCTGGGGATCTTTTTCTTGCACCTGCTGAAGAAGAGCGTCGGCTCGATCGTCTTCGTGAAGTTGAAAAGCATCTCCAGCTTTGAGGATGGAATTAAATTCCCATAATTTTTCTTTTGGGTCGGCGAGCTTGGAATCGGCGAGCTGCTGGGGCAGGTCTACGGATGGAGCGCGGAATCCGAAATAGCCAAGCGCGCGCAACTTGTCTTGAGCGTCGGGGCTGAGATTGGCGGCCGTGTTCTGACGAGTGAATGGATTATGCGCCAGGAGCGTCTGCATTTTTTCACGAAACACGGCAACGGTGGCCGATTCGGAGGCAGCGAGGTTGTGGGTCTCTCCGGGATCGGCTAGCAGATCGTATAACTCGGGCTTGGGGGCGTCGATGTAGTGAAAGCGCTCACTCTCGAGCGCGCGGAGCGGACTCCAACCGAAAGAGCTGAAGGGATAGAATGTCTCGCTGTAGGCGGGAGCGTTTTCAGTTTGATGGGCAGCGTCATTCCTAGTCAACGGCGATGCACCCCTGGGCAACAGTGAGTGTGACTGGAATTGCGCGTGAATCGGATCCGTTGAATCTTCTACCCCGGCCAGTTCGAGAAGCGTGGGGGCGATGGCGGTGGTCTCGACCGGCTCCGATCGGCGTCCGGCTGAAATGCCTTGCCCGGCGGGCGGTTTCAGGATGAGCGGGACATGCACGGTAGCGTTGTAGACGAAGAATCCGTGTTCGTCTTCCCCATGTTCTCCGAGGGACTCGCCATGATCGCTGAGGACGGCGATGAGTGATGAATCGTAAAGATGATTGCGTTTGAGCCATGCGATCAGATTGCCGAGTTCATGGTCGGCGTAGGCAATCGCTCCATCGTAGGGATGGGTGCGGTATTCGGAGCGGTAGGGTTCGGGAGAATCGTAGGGGCTGTGCGGATCGTAAAGATGCAGCCAGAGAAAGAAGGGGCGTGGCGTCGTTGTGATCAGCGAGTTCGTAAGCGAGTTCTTATTCGCTGAGTTTTTCTGTGACGCGAGTTTATTGAACGAAATATTGTTCAGCCACAAAATGGCGTGCGCCACGCTCTCGCCGGCGGGACGTTCTACGAGGCCGATCTGTTTTGTTGCGAAGGTTTTTGCCGCGAAGGCATCGTCGTAGGAATCGAAGCCGCGGGCGAGTCCCCAACTACGGTCGAGAACGAAAGCGCTGATGACGGCTCCGGTCGCGTAGCCTGCCTGCTGGAAGGCCTGAGCGATGGTGCGAAATTGCGGCGCCAGCGGCTGGCCGGTGAAATCCTGCACGCCGTTTTGAAATGGGTAAGTGCCGGTCAAGATCACGGCGTGAGAGGGCCAGGTAAGTGGAACCTGAGAGATGGCGCGCTCGAAAACAACTCCGTCGTTTGCGAGCGCATCAAGGGTTGGAGTCTTGACGGTTTGCGCGCCATAGGATCCGACGTGATCGGCACGCAGGGTGTCGATGGTGATGAGAATCACGTTAGGTTTTGCAGCGCGGGGCTTCGAAGCATTGGTTCGCGAGGCATTGGTTCGCGAGGCGCCGGTTTGCGGCGTCGTTTTCGGAGAAGTTGCACCAGCCGAACTGGATTGAGCATATGCGACCGACGCAAGCGCGATCCCGACCGCGAGCAAGAACGGAAGAGCGGAGCAGAAAGTTGGAAAGCGCCGGAACATGCGTCTACCGGGGCGCTGGCTGCTGCGCGCGCCGCGTCTCCTCGTCTGCCTCCGCGGTCAGTCCTTTGGCGTTCAGCGCTTTGGCCAGAGATCCGTGCATTGCCGGCTCTTGCGGGGCCAGCTCGACTGCGCGGCGTAACTCGGCAATGGCACCGTCGACGTCGCCCTGATAGAGCAGAGTCTCACCCAGGGCGTGATGTCCGCGGGCGAATTCGGGATAAATGGCGATGGATTGCCGAAACGCCGCCGCTGCGGGGTCGAGTTGTTTTTTCTGCAGGAATGCCACTCCGAGATTGAAGGCAGCTTCGAAATTCGTGCCATCCAGCTGCAGGGTTCGCTGCAACGTGGCGATGGCCGCATCGATCTGGCCGGCGTGAGCTTGCGCCATACCCAGATTAAAAAAAGCGAGCGCGTAGTCGGGACTGAGCTGTACGGTTTTCTGCAACTCCTCCGCCGCTTCGGCGAACATCTTGAGGTGATAGTAATTCAGTCCCTGCATGTAGTGAGCTGGGACCGAGTTGGGTTCGGCTTTGATCACGTCCTTCAGCTTTTCGATGGCCTGCTGATAGCGGCCGTGCTGGCTATCGGCGATGGCATCGGAGATGAGCTCATAGGTGGCGACGCGATCTTTGGGATCAGGCAGGTCGTGGCTGCTGATGGTGGGATCGCCACCGCCGGAAAACCCGGCGTAGCCCAGGGACTTGAGGCGCTCCATGAGTGCGGGATCGAGGCCGGTTTTTTCCGCGAGTTCTTTGCCGGCGCTGTAATCGCGGATCAGAGCGGCGAGTTTGGCGCGCATCTCTTCCGCAACCGCGCTCTTGTCGGTAAACAAATTGTGGAGTTCGCCCGGATCTTTGGTTAGATCGTAGAGCTCGGGGCGGGGCGCGGCGATGTAGTGATATTTTGTGTTCTCAGAACCGCGCAGTTCGCTCCAGTTGAAGTGAATGCGGGGCAGAAAGGTTTCGCCGTAAAGCGTGCGATCGCGGTTTGCCTGAGCATCGGCTGCTGAAGGGTCGGGGCGAATCTCGGGAAGCAGACTGCGGCCCTGCACTTGCGACGGAACATCGACGCCGACGGCGCCGAGAACGGTGGGCATGAGATCGACGAGTGAAACCGGATCGTCGACGGTGCGCGCTGTGGTGGTCGCCGTTGCAGTCGCCGTGCCGGTTTGGGGCGGGCGATTATCTGGCAAACGGATGATCAGCGGGACGTGCATGGTTGCGTTGTAGATGAAGAAGCCGTGCGTTTTTTCGCCGTGTTCTCCAAGGCTTTCGCCGTGGTCGCCGCAGAGCACGATTATAGTGTTCTGATAAATCCCTTTGTCTTTCAAGAATCGCAGCACGCGCCCGACCTGTTCGTCGGCGAAGGCGATGCCGCCGTCGTAGGGCTGGGAGGCATATTCGTGAGCGTAGGGCTCAGGCGGATGATAAGGAGCGTGCGGATCATAGAGATGCATCCAGAGAAAAAACTTCTTCTGCGAATTGTTCGCCAGCCAGTCGAGCGCCGCATCGGCGACAACGTTGCCGGGACGCGCCATCTCGTCGAGATTCGCTTCGTCGAGGCGGCTGAACTCGAAGTGGTCGTAATAAAAATCGAATCCCTGATTCAGTCCGAAGCGGGAGTCGAGCACGGCGGCGGCAATGACGGCTCCGGTCTGATATCCGTTTTGTTTAAGGACCGAAGCCATTGTGGGCTGCAGGGGGCTCAGCTTGTTGCCGCTGAAATCGTGCATACCGCTCAACATGGGATAGGTGCCGGTGAGGATCGAAGCGTGCGAAGGCAGCGTGACGGGAACGACGGCGAAGGCGCGGTCGAAGCGCGTGCCTTCGGCTGCCAGGGCGTCGATGTTTGGCGTTTTGATCTGCTTGTATCCGTAGCAGCCGAGATGGTCGGCGCGCAACGTATCAATGGTGATGAGGAGAACGTTCGGAGCGGGTTTGGCGGGCGCCTGCGCAGCGGCATTCAGCGCGGCGGGTAGCGCCAGGGTGAGAAGCGTCAAGACGAAACGTGTCCGGACGAAAGGCGGTCGACGACAAAATGGCGCCATGGGTGAGTCCAGTCTATCGCATGTTATTGACGGAGGGACGCAAATGGGCTCGCGATCGGAGGTTTGTCTTTCATTCTCATTTCTCGCTCTCGCATCCCTCATTTCTCGGCTCATCTCAACACTGGAGACTGTGATAGGCTGGGCGCTGATGAGACGAACGGCTATTTTCCTCGGGATTATTGTTGTCTTCCTTTCGGCGGTGAACGCGGTCTTCGGTCCTGCAGTCGGTGCTGCAGCCTGGGGACAAACAACCACACCTGGGAAATCTTCTCCCGACGTTTACCTGATTACCATCGACACGCTGCGCGCCGATCACGTTGGCTGCTACGGGTACAAGGATGTCGAAACTCCGGCGCTGGATGCGCTGGCGGCCGATGGTGTGCGGTTCACCGAGGCGTTCACGCATAGTCCGATCACGAACACTTCGCACATCACGATTCTGACCGGTCTGTTGCCGAGCGTGCACGGAGTTACAGACTTTGGCGTGCCGCTGTCGCCGCAGCATGTGACGGCAGCGGAATTGCTGAAGAAACAGGGTTACCAGACGGCAGCATTTATTGGCGCTGTGATTCTTGACAGCAATACGCTGGCTCCCGGACTCGATCGCGGGTTCGACTTCTACGACAACTTTCCGGCCACGGCCGATACGCCGGATGCGACAGGGAAAAATAAAGAACGCTGGGGACGGGTTGAGCGCCGGGCCATGACGGTGGTGGACGATGCTGAAGCCTGGTTCGACAAACACCGCGCCGGGCCGCATTTTGTGTGGGTGCATATGTACGATCCGCACGATCCCTACGAACCGCCATCGCCGTTTCTGGAGAAATATAAGGACCATTTGTATGACGGCGAAATTGCGTATGCCGATTCGGCAGTGGCGAACTGGATCGCGTTTCTGAAAAAGGCCGGCGTGTATGACAACGCAATCATCATCGTCACCGGCGACCACGGCGAGGGGTTGGGCGAGCATGGAGAAGATACTCACGGCCTGTTTCTTTATGACTCGACGCTGCACATTCCGCTGATTGTGAAAACGCCGGGAGCTGCACATCGCGGTGCGGTGATTGATGTACAGGTGCGGACTACGGACATTCTGCCCACGATTCTTTCGGTCACGGGCGTGGCTGCGCCGCCGGAGTTGAATGGCGAGTCGCTGCTTCCGCTGCTGGATACGAATGCCGGCGCGGCTGCCAACCGCGAGCTGTTTGGTGAGACCGACTATCCGCTGCGCTGGGGATGGGCGCCGTTGCGGGCTTTGCGCGCCGATGGCACGAAGTGGATTGAAGCTCCGCGGCCGGAACTCTATGACCTGCAGAGCGATCCGAAGGAGCTGAAGAATCTTTATGCTCCGGCAACCGCCAAAGTTCAGGCGATGCAGGCGGAAATGGCGAAGTGGAAGGCCAAATTGCCGCCGCAAAGCGGTCCCAGCAAGGCTGACGAGAGCCTCCCCGATCCGAAAGACAAAATCGGAGTGCAGAACTTTCTGCACGATGCCATGCTGGCAAGCGACGACAACCGGACGAATGACGCGCGGGTATTTCTGGAAAAGGCGTTGCAGCTGGATCCGAATTCGCCGAGCGCACTGCGGCAACTTGGCGAACTCGAACTGGCTGCGGGAGATTTCGCGAAGGCTGCCGCGCACCTGAAGCGCGCCTGCGAGTTGCGTCCGGATGACTCCACGGCGACGTTTGAATTGGGCGAGGCGATGGAGAAGTCCGGCGATTTCGCGGGAGCGCGGGATGCGCTGGAATCGAGTTTGAAATTACAGCCCGGCCAAATGCCGGCACGCCTGCTGCTGGGGCGGGTTTACCTGCAACTGAAGGATGCGAAGAATGCGCAAGACCAGTTCGAGGCGGCGCTGCTGGTGGACTCGAATAACAGCGAAGGACGGTTGGGATTGGCGGAAGCGCAAATCGAGCAGCACGATTTTGCGGGCGCTTTGCCCGATCTCGAAGCGTTCACGAAAGCCGATCCGCGGAACGCTGCAGGACTGCGATTGCTGGCGCGAGCCTATCGTGGACTTCACCGCGAGCAGGATGCCAAGCGGGCGGAAGAACGGGCGGCGGCGCTCGAGAAAAAATAACTTTGGCGGTCGCTTACAGCACCCACAAATGAGATGCGTTCTCTATCGGTTTTCTCTGCTCTTTTTTCTCGCTCTCTTCAGTGTCAGTGCGGCTTGCGCGCAAGAGACGGGAGCTCCGGCCATGTTTGACGTTAACGCGGCTGAGCGGTTTGCAAACCTGGCACTGGCTTGCGTGCACAAGGAATATCCGAACAAGCTCAGTCACAGTTTGAATAGCGATGCCGATGTAGCTCCCCCGCGAAAGCTGACGCCCGCGTTCTATGGCTGCTACGACTGGCATTCATCGGTGCACGGGCATTGGCTGCTGGTGCGGCTGATCAGGACATTTCCGGACGCCAAGTTCGTTCCGGCTGCGCGCGAAGCCCTGCGGCAAAGTCTGACGGCTGAGAATATCGCGCAAGAAGCCGCGTACCTGCGGGCTGAGGGGCGCGCCAGCTTCGAGCGGCCTTATGGCCTGGCATGGCTGCTGCAACTCGCGGCGGAAGTGCGCGAGTGGGACGATCCGCAAGCGCGCGAAATGGCTGCGAATCTGCGTCCGGCGGAACTGGCTGCGCTGGAGCGCCTGCAGGATTGGCTGCCCAAGCTTTCGTATCCAGTGCGAATTGGAGAGCATTCGCAGACGGCGTTCAGTCTGGGATTGATTCTGGATTACGCGCGCGCGACGGGAGACGAGAAATTTGCCGAGCTGGTGGAAGCGCGGGCCCGGCATTTCTATTTAGCGGACAAGGATTGTCCGCTAGCATATGAGCCGTCAGGAGAAGATTTTCTTTCGCCGTGTCTGGGCGAAGCGGACCTGATGCGGCGGGTGTTGACGCACGACGAGTTTGCCGGATGGTTGAGAACTTTTCTACCGCAAATTTCGCAATCGAGGAGTGGAGTTTCCTGGTTGGAGCCGGTGGTTTCACCCGATCCGAGCGACCCGAAGCTGGCGCATCTGGACGGACTCAATCTGAGCCGCGCGTGGATGCTGGAAGGTATCGCTGCGGGATTGCCGAGGGGAGACAAACGGCTGCCGCTGATCATCGCCGCCGCCGAAAAACATAAGCGCGCCGGGCTGGCGGCCGTGACTGGCCAGCATTATGAAGGCGGGCATTGGTTAGGGAGCTTTGCAGTTTATCTGGTGACGAAACGGGGCGTCGGCAGCGATTCAGGCGGTCATTGAATAGCTTCGCGAATACACTATAAAGAGGATGTGGGCGCATCTTTAGTGCCTGTGTGAATCAGTGCGCGCATAAATCGGGCGTCAACGAGAATTGGATGGTCTGTGAAAACCAGCATCTTTGAAATCTTCAAAATTGGTATTGGTCCTTCGAGTTCGCACACGGTTGGTCCGATGCGCGCGGCACGGGAATTTGTGACGACGCTGCAGCGCGAAGAGCTGTTGACAGGTGTTGCGCGGCTGAAGACTGAACTCTATGGGTCGCTGGCGCTGACCGGACGAGGTCACGCGACCGACAGGGCGATTTTGCTGGGGCTGTCAGGAGAAGTTCCGGACGAGGTCGATCCCGCTTTGATCGGGATGAAGATCGATGGGATCCGGGACAGTAAATCCATTTGCCTTCTGAGCACTCATCGAATTCCGTTCGACGAAGCTGGCGACCTGCTCTTTCTCAAGATGCAAATTTTGGCCGGGCATCCCAATGCGATGCGGTTTACCGCCTTTGATAAAGCGGGTGAGGTGCTCAAGACAGACGTCTATTACTCGGTTGGAGGGGGCTTCATTTCCCGCGTTGGAGACGTGGATGAAAATGCGGCGCGCAAAACGCCGCCGCATCCTTTCGGCAGTGCGGCGGAGATGCTGCAGATTGGGGATGACCGCGACCTTGCGATTTGGGAAATTGTGCTGGAAAACGAAAAGACCTGGCACAACGAAGATGCGGTTCGAGCTTACATCCACAGGATCTGGGAGGTCATGGAGAATTGTGTGTCGCGCGGGCTGGAGACGGAGGGTATTTTGCCCGGGGGTCTCAACGTGCGACGGCGGGCTCCGCAGTTGGCGAGAAAACTCAGCGTTCAGGGAACGTCCGATCCGCTGGGCGCGATTGACTGGGTCAACGTATTCGCGATGGCGGTGAATGAAGAAAATGCGGCCGGCGGAAGGGTGGTCACTGCGCCCACCAATGGAGCGGCGGGGATTGTTCCCGCGGTTGCTCATTACTATATGCGTTTTGTGCCCGAGGCCTCGATCGAAGGATTGGAGCGGTATTTTCTGACGGCCGGAGCGATTGGCATCCTTTATAAGGAGAATGCTTCGATCTCGGGCGCGGAAGTGGGATGCCAAGGCGAAGTCGGAGTAGCGTGCTCGATGGCAGCGGGAGGACTGGTGGCCGCGCTGGGCGGGTCGAATCGTCAGGTTGAATATGCCGCGGAAATAGGAATGGAGCACAACCTGGGAATGACGTGCGATCCGATTGGAGGGTTAGTGCAGATTCCGTGCATCGAGAGGAACGCGATGGGATCGGTAAAAGCGATCAACGCCTGCCGCATCGCCATGCGCGATATGGACGAGCACAAGGTTTCACTGGACCAGGTGATTGCGACCATGTACCAGACGGGATTGGATATGCAATCGAGGTACAAAGAAACTTCTTTGGCCGGGCTGGCGGTGAATGTCATCGAGTGCTGAGAGGGCGAACTGAGTGGGCGGCCTCGGGCGTTGGGCGTCGATCGACTGCAGCGTCGATCAATCGCAGCGGCAGCATCCCCGCTAGGGGAGAATTCGCGCAAGAAAAGCCCCGCCGAAAAGGCCGGGGCTTGCAAGTGAAACAATGTTTCAGGAAAACCGACTACGAAGCGCGGCGCTGACGGTCGCGGTTCTGGTCCTCATCGTTAGTGTTGTTCTGGCTCTGACCGCCCTTCTTCGGCTCTTGCTGCTGACCAGGCTGCCCACTGTGCTGGCCCTGCCCGGGCTGACCGCTCTGCTGACCCTTTTTCTCGGTATCGTCTGCCATGGGTTACTCCTTTTGAAGCGCGTGAATTCATCAACTCAAACTTAGTTGCGGAAACCATCCGTAAGGTTGGGGCTTGCCGAACTGCAGGCGCGAAAATGGAGAATTTAATTTTCTGGTTGTTACGCGTTTATAGCGCGCGATAGGCGGTGATGGACCATAATATGCGTGACGGGAGGGCCCTATGACGCAGCAACAGTCTGGGGGTGCTCTGGCTGCCGGACGCGAGTCCAGATGGCTGAGTGTGATGGCGTCGCTAGCAGCGGGAGCGGCATTCTTGGCGCTTTGGTTCTGGCTGCTGCCAGGATGGCTCGGCTTCAAGGTAGAGGCGGAAGAGGCGGCGCGTTGGCGATGGTTGGCAGCAGTCCCGGCGGTGCTGGGATTCGCGGTTGCTCTGCGTTGCATTTGGGACTTCGGCTGGACGGGACGAGGAACTCCAGTGCCGGTCGCCCCGCCCAGACGATTAGTCGTGGTGGGTTGCTACCGCTACGTCCGCAACCCGATGTATGTAGGCTTCGCGGTTGGATGGATCGGCTTGTGGGTTGTTTTCGGCCGCGCGAGCATGCCGCTGATCATCGCCGTGGCAGCGGTTGCGATTGGCATCCACCTGTTTGTGGTTTTCTATGAAGAACCGAAATTGCGCAAAAAATTCGGAGCGGATTACGAAAACTATTGCCGCAACGTTCGGCGCTGGTGGCCGCGTTTGCGGGGCTGGGACAATCCCGACAAAGCCGTTTCCTAAGGGCAAGCGACGCGAGAAACCCTTTCAAGGGGCCGGGCACAGCGACAACGGTAGTTCCGGGGAGATCGGAGTGTCCACGAGAGGGCCTACGGTTGTGAGCGCGTCAGCACCATATTCGCGGCAAAAATGTCCTCAACTGCGAGCCCCAGTGATTTGAACACGGTGATTTCACGATCATTCTGCCGGGACGGAAGCTCTCCGAGTTCCGCGGCGATGTGCTCCGCCGTCCAACGCCCTTCGGCGATGCCCATCACCACGTCACCCGCTTCTTTCAGCGCCGCTGCGCGGGAGTCGACAACCAGCCGGGCGCGCTCGACCAGTGCGGGGTCGAGTTCCCGTTGCCAGGGCATGCATGATCCAACCGCAATGACGTGGGTGCCGTCACCGACCCATTCATTCTGAATCACGGGTGTGGCCGCTGAGGTTGCCGTCACCACCACATCGGCGCCGCGTACCACATCTGCAGCGCTCGGCATGGCCACTGCACCGGTTTCGTCCGCAAATTTCCGCAGTCGTTCTGCGTTCGGACTCCAAACTCGGACCTCGCGAAATTCACGCGCGAGGCCGAGCGCTTTATAGTGGCTGCGCGCCTGAACTCCCGAACCCAAAATGCCCAACACCTTTGCGTCTTTCCGTGCCAGGCGTCGCGTGGAAAACGCCGACACGGCGGCGGTGCGCACCTCGGTGATGTAGCGCCCTTCGAGAATCGCCCTGGTCACGCCGGTTTCCGGATCGAGCATCACGATGATCGCCTGGTGCGTATCCAGTTCGCGCTTCGCGTTCCCGGCGCAAACGGTCACCAGCTTCGCTCCGAGCGCCGGAAGAGACGGCACGTACGAGGGCATCAACCCGAAGAGCGACCGCTCGCCGCCGAATTCGAGGACCGTTCGTACCGGCTGCTGAACCCGTCCGGCGGAGAATTCGACCAACGCTTGTTCCATGGCATCGATCAGATCGGGCAGATGCAGGCGAGCCCGCACGTCGTCTTCACTGAAAAATTGTGGGATATTCACGCCGTACTCCAGTCTGAGCCTGGTTGAGTGAAGGCTGATCGATTCGCCCATCGCGACGAAAAATTATTCGACTGCGGCTCGCCTAAGGCTCGTCTAGCGCTCGTCTAAGCGCTCGTCTCTCAGCGCAACCGCTATCATATCGAGATTGGTGAAACCGTGGCGCACCTGGGGCGGTATGAACACTCTTAGAATGAGGCGGACCCCGATTGCCGACTGAGTGAAAGGTCCTGCGGTCAGCAGGAGGAGGGACTCACGGTCTCGCAGTCGAATTTTGTGGGTGATGATTATGGAATCTATGTTCCACCCAATATCGGCGGACTGGATCAACTGACGGTACTGGGCAGCCAGTTCAATTGCGCGAGCGGTGGGATCTACGTCGGCAGCAGTCTTTCAAACACGCTGTTCAGCGCAAATCTATTTATCGTGCCGAACACAGGGAGGGGAATTGATCTGCAACGAGCGTATCTTTACAGTGCGGCGGGCGGCGGTACGATCTCAGGAAATCTATTCGACAACATGGTTACGGCGATCACTCTGGATCACGCCTCGACCGGCGCCAACATTCAGTCCAACGAATATTCCAATGATTCGACGATGGTGAAGAATCTAGGGACCGGTAACACCGTCGGCGGTGGAACACCCTAGTCGCCTGATTTGGGCCGAAATCGTTCACTGGAACACAAGATCGTTATCCTGAAACCTGGTGATCCGCAACGGGTTTGGGTTTTAGACGGACGTGGCAAGTCGTGGGAGCCCAAGGGTTGTCGCTCCCATCAAAAGCAAACTGCTTCCTAAGCCCGCCCGTGCGCCAGCGCTGTTTCTTAGGCGACCGACCGGCCACTTACCAGGTTGATGATCAGCACCACCACCGCCACCACCAACAGTATGTGAATCAGACCGCCAGCGATGTGCAGGCTGAAGCCAAGAAGCCACAAAACCAAGAGGATTACGAAGATTGTCCAAAGCATTGTTTGATCTCCTTACGCGCACATTGGGGGTGCAAAAAACGCGCACCCTGGAAAAGTTGTCTACCCTGCGGGAGCTAGCGACTTTCCGCACTCCAGACAGGATGATTTCGTCCGCGGAGTGATTAATCCGCAAAATGGGCACATCCTCGGCGATGCAAAACTCTGTGCCGAGGGCCTTCGTGACGCAAATCGCTGCGTCAGGGACCTGGCAATCCTCACCAGCCCTGTACGAACATCATTGCGGAGTTCACGAAATGTGCGTTTCATGATAGCGATCGAGTTTTTCTCTTTCTTCACCTGCCAACTGAAGATGACACGTTTGGACTGGCTAGGCTGTGCAAGATTGCTCATAGAAGCTCACAAATCAACAGGGGCCCACAAATCAACAGATCGTCAGCCATGCCGAACGAGGCAGCCGGTCCCGGGCGGCGGTGAGCAATGTAGACCAGGTATTCTGCGCCGGTTGAGCGATGATGACGTTTGAGACGAGCACTTCTTCTCGCTCTTTCAGGCGTTCTGAACTAAGGCAGCCGATCTGAAGTCCTCTCCTCTTAGTTCAATAAGATCTGTTCCGCAGATCTCAGAAGGAACAATTCATGAAAAAGATAATGGCACTCCTCTTGATGAGTTTGGTTGGCCTGGCGGGCACGTTCGCGTTCGCAGGCTCGGATCGTGAAGATACGGTCGACCGCATGCAAAAATCCGTGGACGTTCT